>NZ_JBSFTP010000003.1:0-216904 GCF_053591315.1 Streptomyces sp. NPDC003042 | reverse complement strand
GACATCCGCACCATCGAGACGGCCCTCGGCGACGGCGTCAAGCGCGTCTACGACTCCGAACTCGGCCCGATGAAGAAGCTCCGCCGCGTCCAGGGGACCGTCGCCGCAGAGGGCGTGACGGCCTCGGCATGAGCGAAACCCTCGCCCTGGTGGAGAGCCCGGCTCAACTACTGAATGTCCTGGAGTGGGCTCACGTCCATCCGGGCGAGGCAGCGTCACTCACCATCGCCGTGCTCCAGCCGACGGACCCGCGCTCCCGGGCGCAGGTCCGCCGGCTGTGCCGGTTCGCCTCCCAGGCCAAGGTGGTGTGGCGGCGCTACGAGGTCCGCGCGGGCTACCTGGGCCGGGCCCACGACCTCGTCCGCCTGGGCCGAGCGGTCGCGGTCGCCGAACGCCTGGTGATCGGGGACCTGTTCTCCCGCACCATCCAACTGCTCCTGCCGCGCTCGAAGGCCCGCGAGGTGGTCGTCGTGGACGACGGCACGGCCACCACGGAACTGGTGAGCCTGCTGACGTACGGGCAGCAGCTGACCCGCTGGCACCAGGGCGCCGCCAAACCGTCCGCCAAGGGCGGCGGCGCGGTCAACCGCTGGCTGGCCCGCGACGCCCTGGACCGCGCCACCTTCTTCACCTGCATGCCGGTCGCCGCGCCGCCGGGCACCGAGATACGGGCCAACGAGTACGCCTGGAGCCGCGAGACCTTCGGCCCGGTACGGGTGCGGCCCGGGGCCGATCTGGCGGGCAGCTCCCTCGTGGAGACCGGCGTCATCGACCAGGACCGGTACATCGAGGCGGTCGGCTGGATCGCCCGCAGCCGCGCCGCCGACCGGTACCTGGCGCACCGCCGGGAGAGTCCGCAGAAGCTGGAGCGGATCGCCCGGGCCACGGGCATGGAGATCGTCCACCCCGAACTGCCGCTGGAGCTCACCGCGCTGACCGAACCCATCGGGCAGTGCGTGCTGACGTTCGCGTCCACCATCGCCTACACCCTGCCGATCGTGCTGGGCGGTTCGCCGGTACGGGTGGAGCTGTGCGAGATGGACGACGCCTGGATCACCGCGGACACCGCTGAGCGTTCGGTGGAGTTCCTGCACCGGATCTCCGCGCTGGCGGTGGACCGGCACGGCCTGGCCAGGATCCCGCCGCAGGGACGCCCCCGGCCGACCCTGCCCGCGCTGCCCGCCCAGCCGCACGGGTTCGCGCAGCCGCACGGGTTCCCGTAGACCGCTCAGAAGCGCTGCCAGCGGCCCAGCGAGAGACCGGAGTTGTCCTTCTGCCGGTTCACCAGCAGTTCACCGCGGGCACTGATGGAGGCGATGACGACCTTGCCGTGGCCGTCGACGGCGAGGGCCGGGGAGTCCAGGCCCTCCTCCCCGATCTCGGTCCACCACAGCCCGGCGGCCTCGTGCTCCGTGGGGTACGCGGCGAGGGCGGTGCGCCCGCTCACCGTGCGGTAGGCCAGCACCGTGCAGTCGTAGCCGTCGACCACGGCGCGGGTGGCGGCGAGCGCCGCGCAGGCCGGTCCACCGCCGAGGGCCAGTACGCCGGCGCCCTCGCGGTAGGCGAACACGCCGCTCGCGTCGGCCGCGTGCCAGAAGTGCGTGACGCGACCGCCCGGGCCGGTCTCCAGGGTGCGCACCGAGCCGTCCTGGACCAGGTACGGAATGTCCTCGCCCTTGCGCAGGGGGCTGCCCGGACCGGTCTGGGCCCAGAGCGAGAGGCCCCTCTCACCGGGGGCGGCGAACCAGACGCGGCCCTCGGCGGTGGCGCTGGCGCAGGCCCCCTCGAAGGTCTTGCTGCCGCGCAGGTCGTCCCAGCCGCCCCAGTTCCCCTTCTTGTCCTGGCGCCGTACGTGGACCCCGCGGCCGGCGTTGCGCACGAAGACGTGGGGTGTGCCGTGCGCGTCCACCGCCAGGCTCGGCGGTCCGCCTCGGTGGGACATCTCGGGCTTCTGGTAGAGGGTGCCGAGGGAGTCCCACGGGCCCATGGGGCGGCCGCTCTGGTACTGCACCGCGTGGTGGTAGGTGACGGTCTCGGTGTCGTCGGACCGCAGTCGGCGCCGTCCCACGAAGTGGGCGTACCCGTCCGGGCCTTGGCCCACCGCGAGGTCGGTCAGTTCCGGGGCGGGGAAGAAGTCGGGGCCGGTCCAGTCGGGGCCGCCGGGGACGCGCTCGGTCCAGCGGAGCAGACCGCCCTCGGCGCGCGCGTAGGCGGTGAGCCGCCCGTCCTTGCCGGCGAGGACCCAGCGGCCGGCCACGGGGCCCAGGGCGACGAAGTCCCAGTCACGTCGTGCGGAAGCCACTGCCGACGGTGCCGGTCCGGACCGGGCTCCGGCCGAACGCGGGGTGGATTTGTGTGAATTGCGCGTGGATCGCGTTGCCATGGAACGCCAGCAACCCTTCCCCTTCACCACTCGAACGGATTCAGGATACCCCGAGGGCCTCATGGCGCGATCCTGCGTTTATGTTGTAGCCGCGAGATCTCCCGCATCCCGTTCGGAAGGCCGGTTCCCGGGCATGACTTCAGACACCACCGCCACGACGACGCCGGAGGGCCGGGAGGCCCCCGCGCGTGCGCCCCGCCCGCCCCGTTCACGCGGCAGCCGGATCCGGCGGGCGCTGGCCTGGAGCGCGGCCGTGGTGATCCTGGCCGCCGCCGGCGCCGGGTGGTGGGCCTACAGCCACCTCAACGGCAATATCGACAGCGTCGACCTGAACCAGGCGATCGGCGAGGACAACCGGCCCCCGAAGGTGGTCGAGAACGCCCAGAACATCTTGGTGCTCGGCTCCGACTCGCGGGCCGGGGCCAACGGGGACCTCGACCACGGCAATGTCAGCGGAGCCCGCTCGGATACGGCGATGCTGGTGCACATACCCGAGGGCCGGGCCAAGGCCACCGCGGTGAGCATCCCCCGCGACACCCTGATCACCCGCCCGGAGTGCAAGGACAAGGACGGCAAGAACGTCCCGGCCGCGAACCGGGTCATGTTCAACTCCGTCTACACGCTGGCCGGTCCCGCCTGTGTGGTCAAGACCGTGGAGCAGTTGTCGGGGATCCGCGTGGACCACTTCGTCGAGGTGGACTTCGCCGGCTTCAAGGGCCTGGTGGACGCGCTCGGCGGGGTCACCGTCACCCTCGACAAGCCCATGACCGGCGCCAAGGGCGGACTCAAGCTGGACGCGGGCACGCACCGGCTGGACGGCACCGACTCGCTGAAGTTCGTACGGACCCGCTACGGCTACGGCGACGGCAGCGACCTCGGACGCATAGGCCTGCAGCAGCAGTTCATGCTCGCCATGCTGTCCGAGATCAAGAAGCAGGACGCCCTCGGCAACCCGGCCCGGCTCTACAAGCTGGCGGACGCCGGGACCAAGTCCCTGACCACCGACTCCGATCTGGCCTCGCTGACCGCGCTGTCCGACTTCGCGCGGAGCATGAAGGGCGTGGACCCGGCCACCATGGAGACCATCATGCTGCCGGTGGCCTACGACAAGGTGGACCGCAACCGGGTCGTCGTCGCCGAGCCGCAGGCCTCCCAGCTGTGGGAGGCGCTGCGGACCGACCAGAAGATCCCGGCCTCGGCGAAGGACTCCCCCGCCAAGGGCGGCTCGGGCACCAAGTCCTCCCCGGCGCCCAAGCCCTGAGGGTCCATGCCCCTCTACCGGCCTACCGCTCCTCGTGCACCGGCTGGCTCGCGCCCCTGCCCCGGCCGAGCAGGCTGTGCCCGCGTCCGTAGAGGTAGTAGACGAAGATGCCGGCCACCATCCAGATCGCGAAGCGCAGCCAGGTCTCCGCGGGCAGGTTGAGCATCAGCCAGACCGAAGCCGCGATCGACAGGATGGGCACCAGCGGCACCAGCGGGGTGCGGAAGGAGCGGGGCAGGTCGGGGCGGGTGCGGCGCAGGATCATCACGCCGAGGGCCACGACCACGAAGGCGAAGAGCGTGCCGATGTTCACCAGCGTGGCGAGTTCGTTGATGCTGGTGAATCCGGCGACGATCGCGATGAGCACGCCGAGCAGGATGGTAGGCCGGTACGGCGTACGGAACTTCGGGTGGGTCCGCGAGAAGAACCGCGGGAGCAGGCCGTCGCGGCTCATCGCGAAGAACACCCGGGTCTGGCCCAGCAGCAGGATCATGCACACCGTGGTCAGGCCCACCGCCGCGCCGAAGCTGATGACGCCGCCGTAGATGGGATGCCCGGCGGATTTGAAGGCGTCGGCCAGCGGGGCACTCACCGAGAGCTGCGAGTAGTGCTGCATGCCGGTCACCACGAGCGAGACCGCGACGTAGAGCACCGTGCAGATCAGCAGCGAGCCGAGGATGCCGCGTGGCATGTCACGCTGCGGCAGTTTGGTCTCCTCGGCCGCGGTGGCCACGACGTCGAAGCCGATGAAGGCGAAGAAGACGACGGAGGCGGCGGTGAAGATGCCCATGATGCCGAAGTTGGTCGGCGCGTAGCCGAAGATGAGCTGGACGAGTGGCGCGTCGAGGCCGGATCCGGTCGTCTGGGGCACCGCGTCGGGGATGAACGGCTGGTAGTTGCTGCCCTTGATGAAGAACAGTCCGGCGATGATCACGATGAGGACCACCGTGACCTTGATGGCCACGACGATCGCGGTGATCCGCGCGGACAGCTTCACGCCGAGGACGAGGATGACGGTCAGCACGAGTACGAGGACGAAGGCCAGCAGGTCGAAGCCGCCGCCCGGACTGTCGGGCCCGTCCATGGACGCGGGCATGTGGATCCCGGCGTTGTCCATGAGCGAGCGGACGTATCCGGACCAGCCGACCGCGACGACGGCGGTGCCGAGGGCGAATTCGAGCACCAGGTCCCAACCGATGATCCAGGCCGGGAGTTCGCCGATCGAGGCGTAGGAGAAGGTGTACGCGGAACCGGCCACCGGCACCGTCGAGGCGAATTCGGCGTAGCAGAGCGCGGCGAGCGCGCACACGACGCCGGCCGCGACGAACGCCAGGGCCGTGGCGGGGCCGGCGGTCTCCTTCGCCACTTTGCCGGTGAGGACGAAGATGCCGGTGCCGATGATGACACCGACGCCGAAGACGGTCAGGTCCCAGGCGGAGAGCGACTTGCGGAGCTGGTGTTCCGGCTCCTCCGTGTCGCGGATGGACTGCTCCACCGATTTCGTGCGGAAGGGGCTCTTCAGATCCCTGCTCACCGACGACCTCCGAACAGGCGGCGTGCATACGCGAAACGGCATACGCGAACGGGCCGGGAGGCCCACCCCCTCCAGGGTGATCTCCCGGCCCGTGACGTGCAACCGCGCGGCGATCTAGTCGATGGCGGCCGGCTCGCTCTCGTAGCGCCCGTCCAGCTTGGCGACCAGGCCGGTGACCTGCCGGGCGATGTCCGGGGCGGTCAGACCGATCTCGGCCATGACCTCCTTACGGGTGGCGTGGTCGAGGAAGCGCTGGGGGATGCCGAAGTCGCGCAGCGGTACGTCGACACCCGCGTCCCGCAGCGCCTGCGAGACGGCGGAGCCCACACCGCCGGTGCGGCCGTTGTCCTCGACGGTGACGACCACGCGGTGGGTGTCGGCGAGCGGGGCCAGGGCCTCGTCCACCGGCTTGACCCAACGGGGGTCGACCACGGTCGTGCTGATGCCCTGTTTGTCGAGCAGGTCGGCGATTTCCAGGCACATGGGGGCGAGTGCGCCGACCGAGACGAGCAGTACGTCCGGACGGGTGACCTCGGGGGCCGGGGCGCGCAGTACGTCCATCCCGCCGATTCGGCCGACGGCCGGGACGGCCGGGCCGACGACGCCCTTGGAGTAGCGCACGACGGTCGGGGCGTCCTTGACCTGGACGGCCTCGCGGAGCTGGGCGCGCAGCTGCTCGGCGTCACGCGGGGCGGCCAGGCGCAGGCCGGGCACGATCTGCATGATGGACATGTCCCACATGCCGTTGTGCGAGGCGCCGTCGGTACCGGTGACACCGGCCCGGTCCAGGACGAAGGTGACCCCGCACTTGTGCAGGGCCACGTCCATCAGGACCTGGTCGAAGGCACGGTTGAGGAAGGTCGCGTACACCGCGAAGACGGGGTGGGCGCCGCCGGTGGCCAGGCCGGCGGCCGAGGTGGCGCCGTGCTGCTCGGCGATGCCGACGTCGAAGATGCGGTCCGGGTAGGCGTCCGCGAACTTCTTCAGGCCGACCGGCTGGAGCATGGCCGCGGTGATCGCGACGATGTCCGGGCGCTCCTTGCCGAGCTTGACCATCTCGTCGGCGAAGACGGAGGTCCAGCTGGCGGCGTCGGTGGAGACCGGCAGGCCGGTGTCCGGGTGGATCGGGCCGATGCCGTGGAAACGGTCCGCCTCGTCCTGCTCTGCGTGGGTGTAGCCCCGGCCCTTCTGGGTGAGGCAGTGCACGATGACCGGGCCGCTGAAGCGCTTCGCGCGCGTGAGGGCGGACTCCAGGGCCTCGATGTCGTGACCGTCGATGGGGCCGATGTACTTCAGGCCCAGGTCCTCGAACATGCCCTGCGGGGCGATGAAGTCCTTCAGGCCCTTCTTGGCGCCGTGCAGGGTCTCGAAGAGCGGCTTCCCGACGACCGGGGTGCGCTCCAGGATCTCCTTGCCGCGGGCCAGGAAGCGCTCGTAGCCGTCGGTGGTGCGCAAGGTGGCCAGGTGGTTGGCCAGGCCGCCGATGGTGGGGCCGTACGAGCGCTCGTTGTCGTTGACCACGATGACCAGCGGGCGGTCCTTGGCGGCGGCGATGTTGTTCAGCGCCTCCCAGGCCATGCCGCCGGTCAGCGCGCCGTCGCCGATGACGGCGGCGACGTGGTGGTCCTCGCGGCCGAGCACCTCGTTGGCCTTGGCGAGGCCGTCGGCCCAGCCGAGCACCGTGGAGGCGTGCGAGTTCTCGATCACGTCGTGGTCGGACTCGGCGCGCGAGGGGTAGCCGGACAGGCCGCCCTTGGCGCGCAGGTTGCCGAAGTCCTGGCGGCCCGTGAGCAGCTTGTGGACGTAGGCCTGGTGGCCGGTGTCGAAGAGGACCTTGTCCTTGGGCGAGTCGAAGACCCGGTGCAGGGCGATCGTGAGTTCGACCACCCCGAGGTTGGGGCCGAGGTGCCCGCCGGTCTTGGAGACGGCGTCGACGAGGAAAGACCTGATCTCGGCGGCGAGCTGGTCGAGCTCCGCCTGGCTGAGCCGGTCCAGATCGCGCGGTCCCTTGATGCGGGTCAGCAGCACCCGTGCCTCCTTGCAGTTGCTTGCTGGTCTGTCGAGTCTAATGTTCCGCTCGCGGGGTCGGTCATCGGGCCGCCCTTGAACAGACCACTCTTGCGAGTGATGACGCGGCACGCCGCCCCATTACGGTACCGACCGGCTGCGGGACGAGCGCACGCACAGGTGCCCGGCACCACACGCGGTGGCACCGGGCACTGTGGGCAGCGTGTGCTAGGCGCGTCCGGCCGTCTTCTGGGTCTTGCGGGTGACCGAGTCGATGACCACCGTGGCCAGCAGTACCGCGCCGGTGATCATGTACTGGATCGGCGTCGCGATGCCCTCCAGGGCCAGACCGTACTGGATGGAGGTGATGACCATGACGCCGAGGAGGGCGTTCCAGGTACGGCCCCGGCCGCCGAAGAGGCTGGTGCCGCCGATGACGGCCGCCGCGATGACGTTCATCAGCAGGTCGCCGGCGCCGGCGCTCTGGTTGGCCGCCGCGATCTTGGAGGCCCAGAAGAGCCCGCCGACCGCGGCGAAGGTGCCCGCGATGGCGAAGACCGCGATGCGGATCCCGTTCACGTCGATGCCCGCACGGCGCGAGGCCTCGACGCTGCCGCCGAGCGCGAAGATGTTGCGGCCGAAGGAGGTGCGGCGCAGCACGAAGTCCGTACCGACCAGCGCCAGCAGGAAGAGCACCACCGCGAGCGGCAGGCCCTTGTACTGGTTGAACACGATGGCGGGCCCGAAGGTGAAGAGGGCGAGCACGCCGGTGCGCAGCAGGATCTCGGTGAGCGGCCGGGAGGGGACTCCGGCCGCCTCGCGGCGTCGGTTGTCGAAGAAGGTGGCGAGGAAGTAGCCCGCCACGGCCAGGGCCGCGAGGCCGTAGGCGACCGCCACGTCGGAGAAGTAGTACGTGGTGAGCTGACCGACCACGCCCTCGGAGTCGATGTTGATGGTGCCCTGGCTGCCGAGGATCTGGAGCATCGCGCCGGACCAGAACAGCAGGCCCGACAGGGTGACGGCGAAGGCGGGGGCGCCGATCCGGGCGAAGAAGAAGCCGTGGATCGCGCCGATGAGGGCGCCACCGGCGACGGCGGCGAGGATCGCGAGCCATTCGTTCACGCCGTGGGTGACGGCGAGGACGGCGACGATCGCGCCCGAGACGCCGCTGACCGAGCCGACCGAGAGGTCGATCTCGCCGAGCAGCAGCACGAAGATGATGCCGACGGCCATCATGCCGGTCGCGACCATCGTGATCGCGATGTTGGTGAGGTTCTCCGGGGAGAGGAAGTTCGCGTTCAGCCCCTGGAAGATGCTCCAGATGATGATCAGACCGAGAACGACCGGGATGGATCCCAGGTCACCGGCCTTCAGCCGGCGCTTGAACTCGTCTCGGTAGCCGGACAGACCCTGCTCGCGCACGAGCAGGCGGGGGTCCACCGCCGGGATGGCGTCCGTCGCGGCGGCCGGGTTGACGGGGTCGACGTGCTCCGCGGGCCCCTTGCCCAGCGGATCGGCGGCGGGATTCTGGGTGCTCACTTGCGGGCCTCCCCGGTGCGGGCCGCCCGGCGGGTCACGGCGTTGTCCGTGGCACCGGTGATGGCGGAGATGATCTCTTCCTGCGAGGTTTCGGCGACGCTGAAGACGCCGTTGTTGCGGCCCAGCCGCAGTACCGCCACCTTGTCGGCGACGGCCTTCACATCGGCCATGTTGTGGCTGATGAGGATGACGGCGTGGCCGCGCTCGCGCAGCCGCTCCACCAGGTCGAGGACCTGCGCGGTCTGCTCCACGCCGAGGGCGGCGGTGGGCTCGTCGAGGATGACGAGCCGGGGCTCGCCCAGCATCGAGCGGGCGATCGCCACGGTCTGGCGCTGACCGCCGGAGAGCGAGGCGATGGGAATGCGGACACTGGGGATCCGGATGGACAGGGTGGTCAGGAGCTCGCGGGCGCGGCGCTCCATCTCCACCTCGTCGAGCACGCCGTAGCGCTTGAGCTCGCGGCCCAGGAAGAGGTTGCCGACGACGTCGATGTTGTCGCACAGCGCGAGGTCCTGGTAGACCGTCGCGATGCCCAGGTTCTGGGCGTCGTGGGGCTTGGTGATGGAGACGGGGCGGCCGTCCCACTCGATGACTCCGTCATCGATGGGGTGCACGCCGGCGATCGTCTTGACCAGCGTGGACTTGCCGGCGCCGTTGTCGCCGACGAGGGCGACCACCTCACCGGAGTGGATCTCGAGTTCTACGTCGGTCAGGGCCTGGACGGCGCCGAACCGCTTCGAGACCCCTCGCAACGCCAGCACGGGCGCAGCGGACACATGAACCATCTCCTTCGCCGCCTGACCGGCGGGGATGTCGTGCAGAAAAGAGCAGGAGCGGGATGAACGGGGGAACTGCTGAAACGTTTCTGTCCGGCGCCCCGCCCGTGGCGGGGGAAGAGGGGCGGAGCACCGGACAGGTGCGGGGGCTGCCTGCGCCGGAGCGGAGGCGGCCGGGGCCTACTTGAGGCCGATGGTGGCGCAGGCGGCCGCGTACTTCTCGGTGCAGATCTCGTCGACCGTGTAGACGCCGTCCTTGACGACGGTGTCCTTGATGTTGGCCTTGGTCAGCGAGACGACCGGGATGAGCACCGACGGGACGCCCTTGGTGGTCGGGCTGTCGATCTTGTTGTTGATGATGCCGTCGATCTTCTCGCCCTTGGCGAGGGCGACGGCCATCTCGGCCGCGGCCGCGGCCTCCGGGGCGTACGGCTTGTAGACGCTCATGAACTGCTCGCCCGCCACGATGCGCTGCACACCGGCGAGTTCGGCGTCCTGGCCGGTGACCGGCGGCAGGGGGGAGAGGCCGGCGGCCTTGAGGGCGGTGATGATGCCGCCGGCCATGCCGTCATTGGCGGAGTAGACGCCGACGATCTTGTCCTTGCCGATCGCGGAGAGCGCGCCCGCCATGTTGGTGTTGGCGTTCTCCGGCTTCCACTCCTTGGTGTCGTACTCCTTGCCGATGTTCACCTTGCCGTCGAGGACGGAGTGCGCGCCCTGCTTGAAGAGCTTGGCGTTCGGGTCGGTGACGGAGCCGTTCATCATGACGATCTGGCCGTCCTTGGCCTTGTCGCCCAGCGCCTCCAGCAGTGCCTTGCCCTGGACCCTGCCGACCTCTTCGTTGTCGAAGGAGGTGTAGGCGTCGATCGGGCCCTCGGCCAGGCGGTCGTAGGCCACGACCGGGATGCCGGCGTCCTTGGCCTTCTTGACCGAGCCGGCGATGGCCTTGGCGTCGACCGCGTCGATGATCAGCGCGTCCACCTTGTTGGTGATCATCGTGTCGACCTGCGAGTTCTGCGTGGTCGCGTCCTGCTTGGCGTTGGCGTAGACGACCTCGGCCTTGCCGCCGGTGAGGTCGGCAACCTTCTTCTCGATCAGCGGCTTGTCGAACTTCTCGTAGCGCGCGGTCTGGTTCTCCGGGAGGAGAAGGCCGATCTTGATGTTGTCGCCCTTGGCGGCGCCGGCGTCCTTCGACTTCTCGCCGGCCTCCTTGGCGCTGCCACAGGCGGCCAGCGATACGGCCATGGCGCCGGCGGCGACGGCAACGGCGGCTCTACGCATAGGCGTGTTCATTACTTGAACCTCCCTGACGAGGCCGCAACGCTGCGGCCGAGGTGAGTGTGAGTCAACCCCGGCCGCAAGTTTGCCGTCAAGGAGTGAATCCTTAACAAGATGACAACGGTGCCATCCGTTATCTAACTGAAGACAAGGCGGCGGGTGCTCGTACCCCGATCCCATTTTCCGCCAAAAGCGTCGAATCGCCCATCTCACTCAGCACGAGGGCCAGTGCGCCGAGGACCTCGGCCCGGCCGCCGAGCGATCCCGTCAGCACCGACAGCTGCCGGGCCGCGCTCGGAATCGCGTACCTTCCCACTGATTCACGGATGGGCGTCAGGACCAGTTCACCGGCGTCCGCCAGCGAGCCGCCGAGCACAACCCGGCTCGGGTTCAAGAGGTTGCAGAGGCTGGCCACTCCACTGCCGATGTGCCGGCCCACGTCGGTGATGACGCGGCGGCAGCCGGGATCCCCGTCGCGGGCGAGCTCGACCACCCGCTCCATCGTCAGCTCCGGCCCGTGGCTGCCCTGCAGCAGCGGCAGCACGTAGCGTGCGGCGGCGAAGGTCTCCAGGCAGCCGCGGTTGCCGCAGCGGCAGACGGGGCCCGATTCGTCGAGGGTGATGTGCCCGATCTCCCCGGCGGTGCCGCCCGGTCCCCGGTAGATCTGGCCGTTGATCACCAGGCCGGCGCCGACACCGCTCGCGACCTTGATGTACGCCAGGTCCTTGACGCCGCGGCCGCTGCCCCAGACCAGCTCGCCCAGCGCTCCGAGATTCGCGTCGTTGTCGACGTAGACGGGTACGCCCAAACGTTGCGAGAGCTCGCGGCGCGGGTTGATCCCGGCCCAGCCCGGCAGGATCGCGGTGGAGCCCAGCGTGCCGGACTCCACGTCGATCGGGCCGGGGACACCGAGGCCCACGCCGATGACCTTGTCGCGGCCCACCCCCAGGCCCTCGATCAGCCGTCCGACCAGCGCCTCCGCCCGGTCGAAGCCGTCCACCCAGGACGCGTCCACGTCCAGCGGCTCGGCCTCCTCCGCCAGTACCTGGTGCGCGAGGTTCCCGACGGCCACCCGCAGGTGGGTGTGGCCGAAGTCCACGCCGATCACGATGCCGGCATCCCCGCTGAGGGAGACGCTGCGCGCCCGCCGGCCGCCGGCGGAGGTGTCGGTGACCTCGACGGTCCCGGCCTCCTTGAGCTCACGGACGATGTTGGAGACCGTGGCCGCCGACAGTCCGGTGGTGCGGGCGATCTCCGCCTGCGTCAGCGAACCCGCGAGCCGCACGGCCCGCACGACCCGCTCGAGGTTCGCGCGATGCAGCGAGGACTGCGATCCGGGAGTCTGCACGACTCATCCACTCCTGCCCTTAAGCGACGGCCAGCCGTCGCCCCCCGGCCGGATGTCGCGGCTGTGCGCTCCGAGACCCCGGCGTCTCTCCAACTTGTGAAGCTTAAGTCGAGCCTTTGGGCCTCCACACGTCAAGAGCCTGCGACAGCACGAATAGGACACCGCTGACCAAATGACTGAAGAGTGCTCGGGCTCCTGTGTCAGGCATACGTCATCGCTGCCTCCGGCGCACCCTGTCGGCGGCTGAACACGGCGGCACCCAGGACGGCCCGGTGCCGGGCCGTCCTGGGTGCCGTGTCCGCCGGGGCGGTCGTGCCGGCCGGTGCCGGCCGGCCCTGGGACTACTTGAGCGTGGCGGTGGTCAGTCCGGCCTGGATCTGGCGCTGGAAGGACAGGTAGACCACCAGCATCGGGATCATCGCGATGGTCACACCGGCGAACAGCACCGGCAGGTCGGTCTCGTAGCCCATCTGGTACTGGAGCTGGATCAGCCCCTGGGTCAGCATGTACCGCTCCGGATCGGAGCCGGTCTGCGGCTGCATCAGGACCGCGGGCAGGATGTACTGGTTCCACTGGCCCAGGACGTTGAATATCCCGACGCTGATCAGGCCGGGCTTGGCCATCGGCAGCATCACCTGGAAGAAGATCCGGGTGTCGGAGGCCCCGTCGATCACCGCCGCCTCGTGCACCGCCGTCGGCAGCGTGCGGAAGAAGGAGTGCATGAAGAAGACGGTGAAGGGCATCGAGTAGGCGACGTAGACCAGGATCAGACCCTGGTAGCTGTTCAGCATGTCGAGGCGCTTGACCATGAAGAACAGGGGGACGAGCGCCAGGAACACGGGGAACATCGCCCCGCTGACGAAGAAGACGTAGACGATCCGGTTCCCCCTGAAGGGGTAGCGGGCCAGTACGTACGCCGCCATCGAGCCCAGCAGCATCGTCAGCGGGACCGAGAACACCATCACGATCACGGTGTTGGCGAAGTAGTCCCCGATGCCCTTGTCCCAGGCTCGGCCGAAGGCGTCGAAATGCCAGTTGGACGGCCAGCTCAGGGCCGAGCCGCCGATCTGGGCGTCCGTCTTGAAGGAGCCCAGCACCAGCCAGACCAGGGGCAGGACGATCAGTATCGCCCAGAGGGCCAGGAAGCCGTGGGAGAAGACGTTGAGCACCCGCCCCTCGGAGCCGCTGTTCCCGCCCTCCTTGGGGCGGCGGCTGCCGCCGGACCGCTCGGCCGCGGCCTCGCCGGGTGCCTTGATCACTGTGGTCATGGTGTCTCCCGCTCAGAACTCGATGCGCTCGCGGCGGGTGGCGCGCAGCGTGACAAGGGAAAGGACGAGGGTCAGTATCAGCATGACCACGCCCATGGCGCAGGCGTATCCGCTCTTGCCGAAGTACAGGAAGTTGCGCATCAGCACCGTGGCCATGACCTCGCTGTGGTGGTCCGGTCCGCCGCCGAACTGGCCCGAGGTCATGGTCGACACCAGCACGAACATGTCCATCGCGGCGATGCCCAGGTAGACCGCCGAGGTCTGGACCGAGTCCCACAGCAGGGGCAGCGTCACCTTGAAGAAGGTCTGCGCGCGTCCGGCGCCGTCCAGCAGGGCGGCCTCGTAGATGTCCCTGGGTACGGACTGCATGGCCGCCGAGAAGAGGACCAGGTAGAAGCCGACTCCGTGCCAGACGACCACGAGCAGCAGGCACCAGAGCACGAGGTCGGGCTCGTTGAGCCATTCGACGGGGTGGGCCGCGTCCACGATGCCGGTCTTGACGAGGAGGCCGTTCAGCAGGCCGCCCTCGTCGCTGCGGTACACGGCGCCGAAGAGCACCGCGAGGATGGCGAGGGAGAGGACCTGCGGGAAGAAGTAGACGACCTTGTAGAGGGCCGAGCCCCGCACGCCCCGCACGCCGCCGGCTCCGCTGCGCCCGCCCGCGTTGACCATGAAGGCGAAGAAGAGGGCGAGCAGAATGGTGACCGCCGGGACGGACACCAGGAGCAGCAGGTTGTGCCACAGGGCGCCGAGGAAGACCTGGTCCTCCAGCAGGGTCGCGTAGTTGTCCAGGCCGACGAAGTCGAACGTCGGTGACTGGCCCGACCAGTTGGTGAAGGAGTACCCGAACGTCTGGATGTACGGCCAGATGACGAAGGTCAGGTACAGCGCGAGAGGCAGGATGAGGAAGCCGGCGATGAAGCCGCCCCGGCCCCTGCTCGTGGCTACGTGGCTCATGGTGTCCGTCCCTGGAGGTTCCGGGTGGCCGGTGGACGCGTCAGCTGCGCTTGTTGTTCTTGGCGTTGGGGTCCTTGGCCGCCTTGTCCACCGCGGCCTGGGCCCGCTTGATCCATTCCTTGGGCTGGATGCGCTGGGCCATCAGCTCGTTGGACGCGTTCTGGATCTCGGTGTCCATCTCGCTGTACCAGTCCGGGTAGAGGTAGTTGAAGGTGTCGCTCCCGGCCGCCTTGAGGGCGGCGACCGCCGACTGGGTGCCGGGACGCAGCTTCACACCGGGGTCCACGCCGTCCATGACCACAGTGAGGGAGTTGGCCTGCTGGGCGAAGAGGGTGGACCATTCGCGCGACAGCATCGAGCGGATGAACTCCATGCCGGCTGCCTTGTTGGCCGCCTTCTCGGGGACGATGAAGGGCTCGCCCGCGCCGGCCCGCAGCGCCGCGAAGGGCAGCTTGCTGTCGGCCAGGCCCGGCACCGGGAGGAACTTCATGTCGAAGTCCTCCGGGGTCTGCTTGAGCTGCTCGTTCTCCAGCCAGGAGCCGGAGGGGATGAAGGCGGCCTTGTACTGGTTCCAGGCGGTCTGGGACTCCGTGTGGGTGAGGCCGTTGGTGCCCGGCATCAGGAGGCCCTTCTCGACGACCTCGTAGACCGCCTCCACCGCGGCGAGCGCGGCGGCGTTGCCCTCGAAGGCGTTCGGTTCGAGGTTGTCGATCGCCTTCATGGCCTCCAGACCGCCCTTCTTGGCGATCAGGTCCATGATGACGACATTGATGTAGTACGGGTACTTGCCCTGGTGGGCGAGGCCGCCGATGCCGGCCTCCTTCGCCTTGGCGCAGACGGCGAGGAACTCGTCCCAGGTCTTCGGCTCGGCCCAGCCCTTCTCCTTGAAGAGCTTGCCGGAGTACCAGAATCCGAACACGGTGTAGATGTAGTTCAGGGAGACGAACTTGCCGCCTTGCGTGCCCTGTTCGATGGTGCCGGCGATGAGCGTGTCGCGGACCTTCTTGGTCGGGTCGTCGAGCGAGGGCGCGTCGAGCACCGGGGTGAGGTCGGCGAGCTGGCCGGCCTTGAAGAGCACGTCGAGCTTGATCTTCTGGGCACCGGAGTCGTCCACGACGTCCGGCGGGTTGCCGCCGTTGAAGCGCGTCTGGAGCTTTCCGGTGATTTCCTGGGTGCCGAGGTGGGAGGTGGTGGTGCCCCACTTCTTGTCGAACGCGGCCTCCCAGGCCTTCGCGTAGTCGTCGCCGAATCCGCCCTTGAAGACGACCACCTCCAGCTTGCCGCCCTTGGCGACGCCGAAGGGGTTCTCGGGGGACGTGGCCACCTTGGACTCGTTGCCCTTCGGCGCCGCCTCGCCGCCGGAGGCGCAGGCGGACAGGAAGCTCATCGTCGGCACGGCGATCAGGCCGAGTGCCGCGGAACGCTTGATCAGATCCCGGCGGCCGAGGCCTTCACCGGTGCTGTTCTCGCCGTGGGCGGAGGTGGATCCCATGCTCAAGTCCTCGCCTTCGTCAGGAGTGTGAAGGAGGCCGGAAATAACGGCAGTTGCCGTGAATAAGGGCATCGCCGCAGGTCCCTGCCGTCCCCCCGGTCCGGGGCCGCTCATTTCGCGGCGATCCGGACGGGCACAGGTATAGTCCACTTCCGCTCGACTGAGCAAGATCGTGCACAAAGATCGACCCCGGCTTTTCCGAGTTGAGACCTCACCGTCACCTGACCCGCTCCCCCTGCGACACCCGAATGAAACGGAAGGGCCGCACCCCCTTGGTGGGGGTACGGCCCTATGGTGCCGACAAGCGGCGGATGGCTCCGCCCGGCGCGCCCTTAGCCTCGGATGAGGTTGCGGAGCACGTACTGCATGATGCCGCCGTTGCGGTAGTAGTCCGCCTCACCCGGCGTGTCGATGCGGACGACCGCGTCGAAGTCCACACCGGTGTCGGTGGTCACCTTGACGGTGCGCGGGGTGGTGCCGTTGTTCAGCTCCTCCACACCGGTGAAGGAGAAGGTCTCCTCGCCGGTGAGGCCCAGGGAGGCCGCCGTCGCGCCCTCGGGGAACTGCAGGGGCAGGACGCCCATGCCGATCAGGTTGGAGCGGTGGATGCGCTCGTAGGACTCGGCGATGACGGCCTTGACGCCGAGCAGCGCGGTGCCCTTGGCCGCCCAGTCGCGCGAGGAGCCGGAGCCGTACTCCTTGCCCGCCAGGATGACCAGCGGGATGCCGGCGGCCTGGTAGTTCTGCGAGGCGTCGTAGATGAAGGAGACCGGCGCGCCCTCGACGGTGAAGTCGCGGGTGAAGCCGCCCTCGGTGCCGGCGGCGATCTGGTTGCGCAGGCGGATGTTGGCGAACGTACCGCGGATCATGACCTCGTGGTTGCCGCGGCGGGAACCGTACGAGTTGAAGTCGCGGCGCTCGACGCCGTGCTCGGTGAGGTACTTGCCGGCCGGGGTGTCGGCCTTGATCGCACCGGCCGGCGAGATGTGGTCGGTGGTGACCGAGTCGCCCAGCTTCGCCAGCACGCGGGCGCCGGAGATGTCGGAGACCGGGGTGGTCTCCATCGTCATGCCCTCGAAGTAGGGGGGCTTGCGGACGTAGGTGGACTGCGGGTCCCACTCGAAGGTGTTGCCGGTCGGGATCGACAGCGCCTGCCACTGGGCGTCGCCCGCGAAGACGTCCTGGTAGGACTTGTTGAACATGTCCTCGCCGATGGCGTTCGCCACGACGTCGTTGACCTCGGCCTCGGAGGGCCAGATGTCCTGGAGGAAGACCGGGTTGCCCTCGGTGTCGATGCCGATGGCGTCCCTGGTGATGTCCACCTTCATGGAGCCCGCGATGGCGTACGCGACGACCAGCGGCGGGGAGGCCAGGTAGTTCATCTTGACGTCGGGGTTGATGCGGCCCTCGAAGTTGCGGTTGCCGGAGAGCACCGAGGTGACCGCGAGGTCGTGCTCGTTGATCGCCTTCGAGATCTCCTCGTCCAGCGGACCGGAGTTGCCGATGCAGGTGGTGCAGCCGTACCCGACGAGGTTGAAGCCCATCTTGTCGAGGTACGGGGTCAGGCCCGCCTTGTCGAAGTAGTCGGTGACGACCTTCGAACCCGGGGCGAGGGTGGTCTTGACCCAGGGCTTGCGGGTCAGGCCCTTCTCGACCGCCTTCTTGGCCACGAGCGCCGCGGCGACCATGACGTAGGGGTTCGAGGTGTTGGTGCAGGAGGTGATCGCGGCGACGGTGACGGCGCCGTGGTCGATCTCGAAGGAGGAGCCGTCCGCGAGGGTGACCAGGGTCGGACGGGTCGGGACGCCGTCGGTGGAGGCCGGGGCGTCGGAGGCCGGGAAGGACTCCTTGCCCGCCTCGTCGTCGTCCTCGACGTAGTTGCGCACGTCGAGCGCGAACTGCTGCGAGGCGTTCGCGAGGACGATGCGGTCCTGCGGGCGCTTCGGGCCGGCGATGGAGGGGACGACCGTGGAGAGGTCGAGCTCCAGCTTCTCGGAGAAGTCCGGCTCGGCGGCCGGGTCCAGCCACAGGCCCTGCTCCTTGGCGTACGCCTCGACGAGCGCGACCTGCTGGGCGTCGCGGCCGGTCAGGCGCAGGTACTTCAGCGTCTCTTCGTCGATCGGGAAGATCGCGGCGGTGGAGCCGAACTCCGGCGACATGTTGCCGATGGTGGCGCGGTTCGCGAGGGAGGTGGCGGAGACGCCCTGCCCGTAGAACTCGACGAACTTGCCGACGACGCCGTGCTTGCGCAGCATCTCGGTGATCGTCAGCACCAGGTCGGTGGCGGTGGTGCCGGTCGGCAGCTCGCCGGTCAGCTTGAAGCCCACGACGCGCGGGATCAGCATGGAGACCGGCTGGCCGAGCATCGCGGCCTCGGCCTCGATGCCGCCGACGCCCCAGCCCAGCACGCCCAGGCCGTTGACCATGGTGGTGTGCGAGTCGGTACCGACGAGGGTGTCGGGGTACGCCTGGCCGTTACGGACCATGACGGTGCGGGCCAGGTGCTCGATGTTGACCTGGTGGACGATGCCGGTGCCCGGGGGGACGACCTTGAACTCGTCGAAGGCGGTCTGGCCCCAGCGCAGGAACTGGTAGCGCTCCTTGTTGCGGCCGTACTCCAGCTCGACGTTCTGGAGGAACGCGTCCGGGGTGCCGAACTTGTCGGCGATGACCGAGTGGTCGATGACCAGCTCGGCCGGGGCCAGCGGGTTGATCTTGGACGGGTCGCCGCCGAGGGCCTTCACGGCCTCGCGCATGGTGGCGAGGTCCACGACGCAGGGCACACCGGTGAAGTCCTGCATGATCACGCGGGCCGGCGTGAACTGGATCTCCTCGCTGGGCTGGGCCTGGGAGTCCCAGTTGCCGAGCGACCGGATGTGGTCGGCGGTGATGTTCGCGCCGTCCTCGGTACGGAGCAGGTTCTCCAGGAGGACCTTCAGGCTGTAGGGAAGGCGGGCGGCGCCCTCGACCTTGTCCAGCCGGAAGATCTCGTAGGACTCGTCGCCCACCTGCAGCGTGCTGCGGGCGTCGAAGCTGTTCGCCGACACGACAGTCTCCTTCATGCATGAATTCGCGCGTATAAACCGCATCCTGCCGCCACGCCCCTTGGCCAATCCGCTAAGGTAAGGCTAAGTTAGGTAACCCTTACCAGCGGGGGCGGCTGCGGTACGCCTTCGGCAGATATCTCGATGTCGAGATAACTCTAGTACATGTCCGGAGGCGGGACGAGGTACGCGCGCGGCGGGCCGCCCCCGTCGGCCTGTCGGCGGGACGCTTCCGCCTGCCCGATTCCAATCCCCGGGGCGGACGCTCCGACTCCGCGGCGCGCGGCGGGCATGGCGGGGCAGCGGCGGGGTAACAGCGGGGCACGGCGGGGCCGGCCGCACGGAAAGCGGCGCGGGCGAAGTGCGGACGCTCCGCCCAAGTCACCCTGAAAGCGGCATCACGCCCAGACCCGGCGGGACATGTGAGCTGACGGTCGGTAACACCCGTCTGCCATACCCCCCGCGAGCCCCATCTCATATCTGAGATAGCGTGCACCCATGGCAGACGACTACCTCGTACGCATCGGCAAGCTCATCCGTGACGCCCGGCAGCACAGGGGCTGGACACAGAGTCAGCTCGCCGACGCACTCGGCACCAGCCAGAGCGCCGTGAACCGGATCGAGCGCGGCAATCAAAACATCAGCCTTGAGATGATCGCCCGAATCGGTGAAGCTCTCGACAGTGAGATCGTCTCTCTGGGCTACGCGGGACCGATGCACCTGCGTGTCGTCGGCGGCCGTCGGCTGTCCGGCGCCATCGACGTCAAGACGAGCAAGAACGCGTGCGTGGCACTGCTGTGCGCCACGCTCCTCAACAAGGGCCGTACGGTCCTGCGGCGCGTGGCCCGCATCGAGGAGGTCTACCGGCTCCTCGAGGTCCTGAACTCCATCGGTGTCCGCACCCGCTGGATCAACGACGGCGTCGACCTGGAGATCGTCCCGCCGGTCCGCCTCGACATGGACGCCATGGACGCGGACGCGGCCCGCCGGACCCGCAGCATCATCATGTTCCTGGGCCCCCTGCTGCACCGCATGGACAACTTCCGCCTGCCCTACGCCGGCGGCTGCGACCTCGGCACCCGCACCATCGAGCCGCACATGATCGCCCTGCGCCGCTTCGGCCTGGACATCACCGCGACCGAGGGCATCTACCACGCGCAGGTGGAAGCCGGCGTCTCCCCCGGCCGCCCGATCGTGCTGACGGAGCGCGGGGACACGGTCACGGAGAACGCCCTGCTGGCCGCGGCCCGCCACGACGGCGTCACGGTCATCCGCAACGCCTCCTCCAACTACATGGTCCAGGACCTCTGCTTCTTCCTGGAGGCGCTGGGCGTCGAGGTCGAGGGCGTCGGCACCACCACGCTCACCGTCCACGGCGTGCCCGTCATCGACGTGGACGTGGACTACTCCCCCTCCGAGGACCCGGTCGAGGCGATGAGCCTGCTGGCCGCCGCGGTGGTCACCGAGTCGGAGCTGACGATCCGCCGGGTGCCGATCGAGTTCATGGAGATCGAGCTCGCGGTGCTGGAGGAGATGGGCCTCGACCACGACCGCTCGACGGAGTACGTCGCCGACAACGGCCGCACCCGCCTGGTGGACCTGACGGTCCGCCCGTCCAAGCTCGAAGCGCCGATCGACAAGATCCACCCGATGCCCTTCCCCGGGCTGAACATCGACAACGTCCCCTTCTTCGCCGCCATCGCCGCCGTCGCGCAGGGCCAGACCCTGATCCACGACTGGGTGTACGACAACCGGGCCATCTACCTGACCGACCTCAACCGCCTCGGCGGCCGCCTCCAACTCCTGGACCCCCACCGCGTCCTGGTCGAGGGCCCCACCCGCTGGCGCGCCGCCGAAATGATGTGCCCCCCGGCCCTGCGCCCGGCGGTGGTCGTCCTCCTCGCCATGATGGCGGCCGAGGGCACCTCGGTCCTGCGCAACGTCTACGTCATCAACCGCGGCTACGAGGAACTCGCCGAGCGCCTCAACTCGGTCGGCGCCCAGATCGAGATCTTCCGCGACATCTAGAAGGCCGGGTAATTCGGCACGCGCAACGGTTGCGCGAGGCGGAGCCCGGTGGGCGTCAGGAATATTTTTCACAAGTCGAGGCCCCGTCACTCTTTTCGGAGAGGAGCGGGGCCTTTGGCGCTTTCGTCCGCACGGTCCGTGTCCCGCATCCGTGCGGCCTGCTCGGCCGCCGCGACCAGTTGGGCCCGTCCCGGGTGCGGTGCGGCCGGCCGCCGGCGGGGATGGTCCGGGGCAGGGTCGTCGGCTTGTAGGATCTGCGGGTTTTTGACCCTCACTCCTGGGGAGCCGTACGTGTACCCGCCGCCGCATCCTTACCCGCCCGCGACCGTGCGGCGCTGGTGGCAGCACCCCGTCCTGATCGTCGTCGCGCTGCTCACCTTCCCGCCGGCGGGCATCGTCCTGGCATGGGCGAGCCGTTGGAGCAGGACGCGGAAGATCGTCGCCACGGTGCTGGTCGTGCCGTGGTTCTTCGTGCTGCTCCTCTCGGATCCGCCGAAGAAGACCGGGGCCGACGCGAAGCCGCAGCCCGCCGTCACCACGACGGTCACGGTGACGCCCTCGAATCCGTCGGCGCCGAGTCCGGGTGCCGGCCCGGCCGAACCCCCTCCCGGCCTCGTCGGCAAGAACCTGAGGGAGGCCAAGGCCGCGGCCTCCGCCGCCGGGTACGGCACCATCTCGCACGACGCCGGACCGGACCGTGCCGGGCAGTGGGACGACGACAACTGGCGGGTCTGCTTCCAGGGCCCGGCAGCCTCCCGGGCCGGCCGGAAGCCCGTGCTGGACCTCGGCGTGGTCCGGGTGGAGTGGCCCTGTCCCGCCAAGGACGGCGACCCGATCCCGTACCCGAAGATGCCCGAGGTCGTCGGCATGACCTTCGCGAAGGCGTCCGAGACACTCCAGCCCATGGGGCTGCGGGCGATCGAACCGGAAAGCGCCTACACCGACGTCGACCTGCCCGACGGCGTGGACAGTTGGACCGTCTGCTTCCAGAGGCCGGAGGAGGGCGCGGAGATCAAGTACCCGAAGAACGAAACGGCGCGCCTCAAGCTCACCGCTCCGGGCACCTCCTGCCCGAAGGCCGAGTACAGCAGGCTGCGTCCCGTTCCGGCGCCGCCGAGCAGCGGGGACGACGAAGGCTCCGGCTCGTCCTCCGGCGGAGGTGGAGGCGCAGGTGCAGGTGCAGGCGGCTTCGGCGGGGTTCAGTACGGACGCTTCTGCTCGCCGGTCGGCGCCCGCGCCACCACCACCGGCGGCGGGCCCGCCAAGTGCTTCATGGGCAAAGACGGCAGAGCCCGCTGGGGCTACGGAAGTTGAGCCCGGAAGGCCCCCGCTGTGAGTGCCCGGCCAGGGGGGTTCCGGGGGAACGGGCGCGCTGATCCACAGTGGGGCGCTACCGTGTGTGACGGCGGTGTCACAGTGCAGTGTCACCGAGGAGGTTGCAATGTCGATGACACGCGTGGGCGTCCGCTGGGCGCGGCGACCGTGCTGGGGCTGGGGCTGAGCAGTTCATCGTACGCGGCGCCGGCCGCCGCCACTGCGGCCGCGGCCTCGCCCTCCAAGGACGACGGCAAGGGCGCGTTCGTCTCGCTGCGCGGCACGCGGATGTACGGGGACGGCTACGCGGTGGCCGTCGAGCCGGCCGAGTCGGCCGCGATCGCCCTGGCGGCGCAGCAGGACCGCTGGGCGGAGGCGGTCGCGGCGAATGTGCCGCAGTCTCCGTGCGACGACGTGACCGGGGATCCCGCGTAGGAAGCGGGGAGAGGAGTTCGGATGGCGAGCGACTGGCTTCCGCCGGCGGAGTACGTCAAGACCATTGCCCAGGCGACGAGTTACGCCTGCCTGTACTTCACCGATTCCGAGGGGCGGCCGGTGCAGTTGCGGGCCACCTACGCGTACGAGACGTGGCAGTGGCCGGGCGGGAACATGGACCCCGGGGAGACGCCCTGGCAGTGCGCCGTGCGGGAGTGCCTGGAGGAGACCGGGATGGTCTTCGAGGGGGACCCGAAGCTACTGGGGGCGCATTTCATCGGGCACCAGGGTGAGGCCTGGCCCGCGAACCACATCGGGTTCATCTTCGACGGCGGCACGCTCACCGACGAGCAGATCGGCGCGATCGTCCTGGATCCGTCGGAGCACAGCGAGCTTTGGGTCCACTCCATGGAGGAGTGGGAGCGGATGACGACCCCCAGGAACTTCGCCCGGCTCAAGGAGATCGACGCGGCGCGCAGGGACGGCAGGGTGGTGTGTCTCGAGACGCCCTAGCCGGTCCTGTCGTCGACGGGAAGCGCCGAGCCAGGCGCGACTGTGACGACAGGGGCAGGTGATGGCCTGTCTTGCCCGGGGAATATGACCCGAAACCCCTACCCGGGTGGACTGACACGCGTAGGCTGCGGCGGTTCCACACACCGTCTGTTGGTCTTGGGGGGATTCATGTTCCATCGTCGGGGCGTTGCCATAGCCGGCGCCGTGGGGGCCGTCGTATTGCTGGTGGCCGGTTGCGAGGACGGTGCGAAGCGGGGGGCCGACGGCAAGGCGAGTGCCGCCGCTTCGGCATCGCCGTCGGCGTCCGCCTCCGCGTCGGCGAGTGCGTCCGCGCAGTCGGTGATGCCCTCGGTCATCGGACAGAGGTTCACCGAGGCCGAGGCCGCCGTGAAGAAGGTCGTCAGTACGCCGGTCGAAGCGCACAGCGCGTACAGCGATGTCACACTGCCCCCGGACCACTCCCAGTGGGAGGTCTGCTTCCAGACCCCGGCCGCCGCCGGCCCGGTGACGGCCACCACCGCCGTCGAGCTGTCGCTCACCGCGCCCGGTACGCCGTGCCCGGACCGGGCGGGAGCCACCCTGCGGCCTTCGAAGGCCCCGGCGCCGGCCCCGACCCCGACCACGGCCCAGCCGAAGGCCACGCCCGCGCCCGTGAGCGGTGGCAGCACGTCCACCACCGGCGGCACGGGGGGCGGCGGCAGCGTGTACTACAAGAACTGCGACGCCGCGAAGGCCGCCGGCGCGGCGCCCATCCGCCGGGGCCAGCCCGGCTACCGGGACGCCCTCGACCGCGACAAGGACGGCATCGCCTGCGACAAATAGCCCCGCCCGCCGCCGACGTCGGTTTTCGGCCGGACGGCTCATGGCCCTCGCCGCCCGCGGCGGGGCCCGGCACAATCGGGTCATCGGTACGGTGTCCAGGGGGCGGTCATGGCAGTGGAAACAGGGACGGAAACAGGCGTGGGTACGGAGATTCCCGGCCTGGAGGGGGTCCCGCTGCTCGGATCGCTCTTCGACCTGAAATCGGACTCGCTCGGCACGTATCTGCGGGCCCAGCAACGGCACGGTGACGTCGTACGGATCACGGCCGGCCCGCCCGGGCTGCGCGCCGAGCTGTACTGCGTCTTCTCGGCGGAGGGCGCCCAGCGGGTACTGGCCACGGATTCGGCCAACTTCCGCAAGGACAACCCCTTCTACCAGGAGGTCCGGGACTCCTTCGGCAACGGCCTGCTGACCAGCCAGGACGAGGACTACCTGCGTCAGCGCCGGCTGGTCCAGCCCCTGTTCACCCGGAGGCGGGTGGACGGCTACGCCGCGGCCGTGGCGGCCGAGACGGAGGCCACCACGGCCGCCTGGGGGAAGGCCGCGGACGGGATCGTCGACGTCTCCGACGAGATGATGCGCCTTGCTCTGCGCGCCGTGGCCCGGATCCTCTTCGGCACCGACGTGGAGGCGACCGTCGATGTCGTCGACCGGTGTTTTCCGGTCATCACGGAGTACGTGCTGCGCCGCGGCTACTCCCCCGCCAACATCCCGCGCAGCTGGCCGACGCCCGCCAACCGGCGGGCCGCCGCGGCGATGGACGAGCTGTACGCCGTCTGCGACAAGATCATCTCGGAGCGGCGACGCGGGGCGGGCGCGGCGGAGGGCGAGCACGACGGCGAGGACCTGCTGACGATGCTCGCCGCCGCGCAGAGCGCGGACGACGACGCCTTCGACGCCACCGAACTGCGCGACCAGGTACTGATCTTCCTGCTCGCCGGGCACGAGACGACGGCCACGTCCCTGGCCTTCGCCCTGCACCTGCTCGGCCGTCACCCCGAGGAGCAGGCCCGGGCGCGCGAGGAGATCGTGCGCGTGCTGGGCGACCGTACGCCGCAGGCCGCCGACCTCGACCGTCTCCCGTACCTGACCCAGGTGCTCAAGGAGGCCATGCGGCTCTACCCGGCCGCCCCGGTGATCGGCCGCAAGGCCGTGGCCGCCACCAGGATCGGGGAGCACACCATCCCCGCGGGCGCCGACGTGATCATCGCCCCCTGGGTGACGCACCGCCACCCCGCCTACTGGAGCGAGCCGGACCGTTTCGACCCCGACCGGTTCACCGCGGAGGCGGAGGCAGCCCGCCCCCGCTACGCCTGGTTCCCCTTCGGGGGCGGCCCGCGCGCCTGCATCGGGCAGCACTTCTCCATGCTGGAGTCCGTGATCGCGCTGGCGATGATCCTGCGCACCTACGAGTTCGAGGCCGTGGACACGGAGATCCCGGTCAGCGCGGGCATCACCCTGCGGACGGCGGGTCCCTCGCGCTGCCGGATCCGCCGCGTGGACGCGTAGCCGCCGTCCGGTCATCATGGGCCGATGGCCGAGGAGATTCCGGCCCGTTTGTGCCCGTACGCACGCCGCCCACCGCGCGTGCGCCTGCCCGGCTCTCCGGCCCCGAGCGGCTGCGGAGCCGACTGGGCCGGTTCTTCGTCGTCCGCTTCCTGACGGCCCTGCCCGACGACCTGGCCGACGCGGTGGGCGCGCTGCTCGACCCGTTCGAACGGGTGGCCCGACTGGCCGGGCGGGTCTGCCACGGGCCCGCCCCCGCGCGGCGGCTGGGGCAGCGAGGCCGGGCGGCTCGCCCTCGCCCCGTACGGCTTCCACTGGACCCACTGGCGCGCCCCTACGTCGCCACGTGCGCCCGGCGGCCCGTCACCCGCCTCCGGCGGGGCCGGGCACGCGTGGACCCGGCCTTCGCGGACGGATCGTGGCCGGCCCCGCGGGCCGACCCCCACGCCGACGGAGCCAGACTGCGCGCGGCCCTTTCGCAGCTCGGCGCGGGCGATCTAGCGGTAGTCGTCGGGGTGGCCCTGCATCCAGGTGTTGATCTTGTCGCGGGTGCCGATCAGCGACGTCTGGTGCTTCTTCAGGTTCTCGAACGACCGGTCGCCGGCCAGTTCCTTGTCGAGCTTCGCGATCAGGGCGATCGGCTCCGGGAAGTGGCCCGGGCCCTTGGCGTCCGCCTTCATCGCGCGGTCCATCCGGTGGAGTTCGTCGTAGACCCGCCCGAGGAAGTAGGCGCAGTTGCCCGGGGTGCACGAGTCGTTCAGCGTGGCCTGGAGGCCGGCGAACGCGTCCCGGACCTTCTCGGCCGGCAGCTCGGTGGAGGTGGCCGCGGCGCTCGGGAGGCTCGGGGCCGGGGACGGCTCGGTACCGGGCGCGGTGGCGCTCGGGGCGGCGGACGCGGCGGATGCGGAGGGTACGGAGGGTGGTGCGGAGGGTGCGGCGGAGGTCGATGCCGCCGACTGGGGCTTCGGTTCCGCGTTCTCCGTGCAGGACACGGTGAAGGCGGCCAGGGCAACGGTCACGACCGTGGCCGCCGCACCTCGCATGGTGGATCTGATCATGGTGGATCTGGACACTGGTTCCCCCCGGTTCGGTGATCATCCGACCCTACCGGCCCGTGCCCTTCCGGACGGGCGCCGGGGTGTGGTTGCCCTGGAGACGCGCGAGGTCCGACGGGCGGACCTGGATGGCGAAGAGCGCGATCACCGCGCCGACCAGGGTGAACAGGGCCGCCACGATGAAGGCCGCGCTCACGCCGGAGGTCAGCACCTGATCGCCCCACGGGTCCGGGAGCTGCCCGGTGCGCGCGAAGAACGCCCTCTCCTGCGGGTTCGCCGTCCGCAGGAAGGCCGGCACCTGCGTGTGCGCCTCTTTGCGGCTGGCGGTGCCGAAGACGGTGACCAGGATGGACAGGCCGAGCGAACCGCCGACCTGCTGCATCGTGTTGAGCAGGCCGGAGGCGGCGCCCGATTCGCGGTCGGGCACGTTCGACAGGGCCATGAGGGTGAGCGAGACGAACTGCAGGCCCATGCCGGTGCTGAAGACGAGCATCGGGCCGAGGATGCTGCCCGCGTACGTCGAGTGGATGTCGGTCTGCGTCAACCAGGCCAGTCCGGCCGCGCAGCACAGTGCGCCGGTGACCATGAAGGGCTTGGGCCCGTACTTCGGCAGCAGTTGCGAGGCGACACCGGCCGCCACCGCGATCATGGCGCTGACCGGCAGGAAGGCGAGGCCCGCCCGGAGCGGGCTGAAGCCGAGGACGTTCTGCACGAACAGCGTCAGGAAGAAGAACATGCCGAAGATCGCGCACGCGAGGAACAGCATGATCCCGTACGTGCCGGCCCGGTTGCGGTCGGCGAACATGTGCAGTGGGGTGATCGGTTGCGGCGAGCGCCGCTCGTTGAAGACGAACAGGGCGAGCAGGACCACGGCGGCTCCGAAGGAGCCGAGCGTGAGCCCGTCCCGCCAGCCTTCCTGGGACGCGCGGATGAAGCCGTAGACGAGCGCGACCATGCCGCAGGTGCCGAGCAGCGCGCCCGTGAAGTCGAAGTGCCCGGGGTGGCGTTCGGACTCGCGCAGGACCTTCGCGGCGAGCAGGGCGATCAGCACGGCGATGGGGACGTTCACGAAGAGCACCCAGCGCCAGTCGAGCCATTCGACGAGCATGCCGCCCGCGAGGAGGCCGATCGCGCCGCCGCCGGCCGAGACGGCGGCGAAGACGCCGAAGGCCCTGTTGCGTGCGGGGCCTTCGCGGAAGGTGGTGGTGATCAGCGCGAGCGAGGTCGGGGAGGCGATGGCGCCGCCCACTCCCTGGAGGGCGCGGGCGGCCATCAGCTGGCCCGCGTTCTGGGCGAATCCGCCCAGCAGTGAGGCGAGGCCGAAGAGCAGGACGCCGAAGATGAAGACGCGCCGCCGACCGAGGATGTCGCCGGTGCGGCCGCCGAGGAGAAGCAGCCCGCCGAAAGTGAGTGTGTAGGCGTTGACGACCCAGGAGAGGCTCTCGGTGGAGAAGTCGAGTGCGGTCTGGATGTGCGGCAACGCGATGTTCACGATGGTGATGTCGAGCACGACCATGAGCTGGCACGAGGCGATGACGAACAGCGCGAGCCCGTTTCCGCTGCCTCGAAGCTTGCCCTCGGTTCCGTTTCTGGTCGGCGATGCGTTCCCGTCCACCCTCTCGACGCTAAGCCCGGGGCTCTGGGGTCACCACTCGAATGGGCTAGGAGATGTGACATTTCACATGTCACACTGTGGGATCATGGATGACTTTCTGAGGCTCTCCGCAAGCACGGCCCGGTTCACCTACGGCGCCCCGCGCGCCTTGTCCTTCGGGGACGAGGGCCGCCTCCTCTGGTTCCTGCGATCGACCGGGCCGACCGACGCCCTCGAGAGCCTGTGGGTCCTCGACACGGCCTCCGGCGCCGAGACCCGGCTTGCCGACCCTCGCGTGCTGTGCCCCGAGCCCGGCGAGCTGCCCGTCGCCGAGCGCCGACTGCGCGAGCGCATACGCCTCACCGCCGCCGGGATCGGCTCGTACGCGCTCTCCGGGGACGGGCGCGTCGCCGTCTTCCCGCTCTACGGGCGGCTTTACAGCGTCACATGTGATGGTGCAGGCCGACCGGTCGGACAACAGCCCGTGGAACTCCCGGCCGCCGGGCCCGCCCTTGATCCGCGCCCCAACGTCGACGGCTCGCGCACCGCGTACGTCACGGACGACGCCCTGTACGTCACTCCAGGCGGCCGGGTCAGCCCGGCCGACGGGGCCCGCTGGGGACTCGCCGAGTTCGCCGCCGCCGAGGAACTCGGCCGCGCCCGGGGCCACTGGTGGTCCCCGGACGGGGTCACTCTGCTCGCCGCCCGCGTGGACGAGAGCGCCCTGCCCCGGCGCTGGTTCGCCGACCCGGCGCACCCGGAGCTCCCGGCCGAGGACTTCGCGTACCCCGAGGCGGGCGGGCCCAACGCCGGGGTCGAGCTGTGGGTGCTGCGCGAGGACGGGACCCGACTGCGGCTCGACTGGGACGCCGAGACCTACCCGTACGTCTCCGACGCGGGCTGGGAGTCCGCCGAGGAGATCCTGCTGACCGTTCAGGACCGGCTACAGCGCAATGTCGTACTGCTCCGCGCCGACCCGGCGACCGGCCGTACGACGGAGCTGTCCCGCACCACGCACCCCCAGTGGGTGGACCCGCTCGTCCCCGGCACCCCGGCGCGGCTGCCCGACGGGCGGATGCTGACCGCCGCCGACACCCCCGGCGGGGCCGCCCGCGCCCTCGCGGTGG
This sequence comes from Streptomyces sp. NPDC003042, assembly GCF_053591315.1. NCBI lineage: Bacteria > Bacillati > Actinomycetota > Actinomycetes > Kitasatosporales > Streptomycetaceae > Streptomyces > Streptomyces sp. NPDC003042. The sequence goes on along the minus strand of NZ_JBSFTP010000003.1, from coordinate 187,623 downwards.
ACGGCGAACTGCTCACCGGCGACGGCGTCCAGGTCCGCCGGGTGGCCGGCGTGCACGACGGCCTGCTGCTGATCGAGGCCGGGCAGCGCGACCCCGCCGAGCAGCAGGTGCTGCTGCTGGACCCCGCGACCGGGGAGCTGACCCCGCTCGCCGACGGGCCCGGCGTCCACAGCGTGCGGGCCTCGGCCGGTGCGCTGCTGCTGACCTCGGCCGACGCCGACGGGATCCGGCGTACCGTACGCACCGCCGAGGGACGGGAGTACAGCCCGGCCGACCTGTCCGAGCCGCTGCCCTACCGGGTCGTCCCCGTCCTGGAGCGTGTCACCGAGCACGGTGTACCCACCGCCCTCGTGCTTCCGCGCGGCCATGTCCCCGGCCGCCGGCTGCCGGTGCTGGTGGACGGCTACGGCGGACCCGGATACCAGGACGTCAGCGCCGAGCCCCGCCGCTGGCAGGCCAAGCAGTGGTGGGCGGACCAGGGCTTCGCGGTGGTCACCATCGACAACCGGGGCACCCCGTACGTCTCGCCCGCCTTCACCCACGCCATGTACCGCGGCTTCTCCGAGGTCACCCTGGAGGACCAGGTCGCGGCGCTCCAGGCGCTCGGAGCACGCCACCAGGACCTGGACCTCGGCAGGGTCGGCGTACGCGGGTGGTCCTACGGCGGCTACCTGTCGGCGCTGGCCGTACTGCGCCGCCCGGACGTCTTCCACGCGGCGGCGGCCGGGGCGGCGCCGACCGACTTCCGGCACTACGACACGGCGTACACCGAGCGCTATCTGGGCCTGCCCCAGGAGCACCCCGAGGTGTACGAGCGGGACTCCCTGATCGCCGACGCACCGAAGCTCGTCCGGCCGCTGATGCTGACCACGGGCCTGGCCGACGACAATGTCCACCCGTCCCACACGCTGCGCCTGTCCCGGGCGCTGACGGACGCGGGCCGCCCGCACCAGCTCCTCGCCCTGCCCGGTGTCACGCACATGTCCCCGGGCGGGACCCGGGAGAAGGTCATGGCGCTGGAACTGGAGTTCTTCCGCCGCGAACTGGCCTGAGCCGCGCGGCACGGGAAGGGGCTCCGGGGACGCCATTGTCTCCGGAGCCCCTCTTCTTTCCCCGAATCCCCGTCAGTCTCCGGGGCGTCTTCGCCTACACCAGGTGACATGCCACCTCACGCGACGCGACGGTCCGCAGCAGCGGCCGCTCGGTGCGGCAGATCTCCTGTGCCATGGCGCAGCGCGGGTGGAAGGTGCAGCCCGGTGGCGGTGCGGCCGGGCTCGGCGGGTCGCCGAGCAGCACGATCCGCTCGCGCCGCCGCTCCGCCGCCGGGTCGGGCAGCGGGACGGCGGACAACAGCGCCCGGGTGTAGGGGTGCTGGGGGTTCTCGTAGAGGGACCTCTTGTCCCCGATCTCGACGATCCGGCCGAGGTACATGACCGCGACCCGGTCGCTGACCCGTTTGACCACCGACAGGTCGTGCGCGATGAAGACGTAGGCCAGGCCCAGTTCGGCGCGCAGCCGCTCCATCAGGTTGACGATCTGCGCCTGGACGGAGACGTCTAGGGCGGAGACCGGCTCGTCGGCGATCACCAGCCGGGGGCTGGTGGCCAGCGACCGGGCGATGCCGATGCGCTGCGCCTGGCCGCCGGAGAACTCGTGCGGGTAGCGGTCGATGTGCTCGGGGATCAGCCCGACCAGTTCCATCAGCTGGGCGGCCCGGCGACGGGCGTCGGTCGCGCTCCAGCCCTGTACCAGCAGCGGGTCAGAGATGATGCGGGCCACGGTCTGGCGGGGGTTGAGGGAGGAGTGCGGGTCCTGGAAGACCATCTGGATGTTCTTGCGCAGCGGGCGCAGGGCGCCCTGGGACATCCGGCTGATGTCCTTGCCCTCGAAGGCGACGCTGCCGGAGGTGGGTTCCAGGAGCCGCACCAGCATCCGGCCGGTGGTGGACTTGCCGCAGCCGGACTCGCCGACCAGACCGAGGGTCTGACCGGCCGCCAGGTCGAAGGAGACGCCGTCCACGGCGCGTACGGGCGCCCCCCGGCGCCCGGCCGCCGACCGCTTGCCGGGAAAGGTCATGGTCAAGTCACGGACGGAGAGCAACGGTTGTGCGGTCTCGACGGACTCGGTCATCTGGCGGCCTCCTCGGCGCTGCGGGCTCCGGCGAAGTGGCAGGCGACCGTACGCGCGGGCCCGTCACCGTACGGCTGCTGCTGCGGCCGTACGTCGTCGCAGGGCTCGGCCGCCCTTGGGCAGCGGGGGGCGAACGCGCAGCCCGGGGCGGGTGCGAGCAGTGAGGGCGGGGAGCCCGGGATGAAGGCCAGTGGTTCGTCGTCGGGGGTGTCGAGTCGGGGCAGCGAGTCGAGCAGGCCCTGGGTGTAGGGGTGGGCGGGGTCGGCGAACAGCTCGTCGACCGGGGCTTGTTCGGCGGCCCGGCCCCCGTACATGACCAGCACCTCGTGGGCCACGCGGGCCACCACACCCAGGTCATGGGTGATCATCACGACGCCGAGGCCGCGCTCCTGCTGGAGGCGGGCGATCAGCTCCAGGATCTGCGCCTGCACGGTGACGTCGAGGGCGGTGGTCGGCTCGTCGGCGATCAGCAGTTCGGGTTCGCAGGCCAGGGCCATGGCGATCATCGCGCGCTGGCGCATGCCGCCGGAGAACTGGTGCGGGTACTCCCCCGCCCGGCGGGCCGGTTCGGGGATGCCGACCTCGCCGAGCATCTCGACGGCCCGTTTGCGCGCGGCGGCCCGGCCGGCCTTGAAGTGCACCCGGAAGTGCTCGGCGATCTGCTCGCCGACCGTGTAGTAGGGGTGCAGGCTGCTGAGCGGGTCCTGGAAGATCATGGCCATGGTGCGGCCGCGGATCTTGGACAGCTCTTTTTCGCCGAGGCCGGTGAGTTCCCGTCCGGCGAGGGCGACCGAGCCGCTGACCTCGGCCCCGTCGCGGTGCAGGCCCATGACGGCGAGGGAGGTGACGGACTTCCCGGAGCCGGATTCGCCGACGATGCCGAGGGTGCGGCCGGCCTCGACGGTGAATCCGATCGAGTCGACGGCGCGCACGGTGCCACGTGGTGTGGTGAATGTGACACGTAGATCGCGTACTTCGAGCAGGGCGGCCATCAGTACCTCACCCTCGGGTCGATGACGGCGTACAGGAGGTCGACGGCGAGGTTGGCGACGACGATGAAGAAGGCGGCGAGGAGGGTGACGCCGAGCACCACGGGCTGGTCGGCGCTGACGAGTGCGCCGTAGAACAGCCGGCCGATGCCAGGCAGGCCGAAGATGGATTCGGTGATGACGGCGCCCGCGAGGAGCCCGCCGAGGTCCATGCCGAAGATGGTGAGGATCGGGGTCATCCCGGAGCGCAGTCCGTGTTTGACGACGACCGTGCGCTCGGGCATGCCCTTGGCGCGGGCGGTGCGGATGTACGGCTCGGCCATCGCCTCGATCATCGAACCGCGGCTCTGGCGCGCGTACATGGCGGCGTACAGCAGGGCGAGGGCGGTCCAGGGCAGCAGGAGGTTGGCGGCCCAGGCGAGCGGGTTGTCGGTGAAGGCCTGGTAGGTGGGGTAGGGCAGGAGGCCCGCGATGCGGATGACTCCGTAGATGAGCATGACGGAGGTGAAGTAGACGGGCAGGGAGGCGGCGGCGACCGCGCCGACCATCAGGGCCTTGTCGGTGGCGGTGTCCTTGCGCAGGGCGGCGGTGACTCCGGCGCCGAGGCCGAGGACGAGCCACAGCGCGGCGGCGCCGACGGCGAGGGAGGCGGAGACGGGGAGCCGGTCCATCAGCAGGTCCCACACGGGCAGGGAGTTCTCGTACGAGTAACCGAGGCAGGGAAAGTCACATGTGACGGCGTACTGTCCCGTGCCAAGGGTGCGCCCGGTGAAGATGCCGGTGAGGAAGTCGCCGAACTGTCGCCACAGGGGCTGGTCGAGGCCCAGGTAGACCCGTACGTCGGCGAGCCGTTCGGCGCTGCAGGTCTTGCCGCAGGCCGCGGCGGCCGGGTCCGAGGGCAGGACGTAGAAGATCAGGAAGGTGACGGCGGCGATGGCGAGCAGCACTCCGGCCAGGGCGAGCAGCCGGCGGGCGAGGTAGAGGATCACGTACGGCCGCCCCTCGGGTCGAGGATGTCGCGCAGTGCGTCACCGAGCAAGGTGAAAGCGAGCACGGCCAGGAAGAGGAAGAAGCTCGGGATGACGAAGTACATGGGGTCGGTCTCGTAGAAGGCGACGGACTCGGCGATCATCTGGCCCCAGGACGGGGTGGGCGGGCGGACGCCGACGCCGAGGTAGCTGAGCGCCGCCTCGGTGCTGATCATGCCGGGGATGAGCAGGGTGGTGTAGGCGATGACCGGGCCTGAGACGCCGGGGAGGATGTCGCGGGTCAGGATCCTCCAGGAGCCGGCGCCGCCGACGCGGGCGGCGTCCACGTACTCGCGGTGTTTGAGGGAGAGCGTCTGGCCGCGGACGACGCGGGCCACGCCGGGCCAGCCGAAGACGCCGATGACGGCGGTCATGAGGACGATCCGGTTGACGTCCTTGGCCACCGACAGCATCGCGATCATGAAGATCAGCGAGGGGAAGGACATGGTCAGGTCCATCAGCCGGGACAGGACGGCGTCGACGCGGCCGCCGAAGTAGCCGGCCGCGATGCCGGCGGAGGTGCCCACGAGCACCACGATGGCGGTCGCGGCGAAGGCGATGAGGAGGGAGACCTGCGCGCCGTGGACGACGCGGGCGAACAGGTCGCGGCCGGTGACGGGTTCGACGCCGAGCCAGTGGTCGGGGCTGATCCCGCCGAACGGGCCGAGCGGCAGCCCCCCGAGGTAGGGGTCGACGGCGGTCTTGTCGAACTCCTGCGGTGACCAGCCGCCGAGCGCGCCCAGCCAGGGCGCGGCGATGGCCATGAGGACGAAGAGCAGGACGACGCAGAGGCTGACACGGACGGCGGGGCGGCGGCGCAGTTCGCGCCGGGCGAGCTGCCAGGGGCTGCTGCCCGGGAGGACGTCCTTGGCCGGTGCGCCGTCCCCGGCCGCTTCGTGGGCGGCGCCCGGTTCGGCGGCGTCCGGTGCGGTGGTGGTCATGATGTCGAAGGCCTCCGGCTTCCTCAGCCCTGGCTCTTCGACGGGTCCTTGAGGCCTACGGTCCCGTAGTCGATGGTGCCGGTCCACATGGGGTGGCCGTACGCACCGGCGATGTTGGGGCCGACGAGGAGCGGCTTGCGCTCCAGCAGGACGGGGACGGACGGGGACTTGGCCATGATGGCCGCGTCGAGTTCGATCCAGGCCTGGTTGGCCTGCGTCGCGTCGGCCATGGCGCTGATCTCGTCGATCCGCTTCATGGTCGCCTCGTCGCGGAACTGGCTGTAGTTGCCCTGGTTGCCCTTCTCCTTGATGGTGCGTCCGTCGAAGACGAAGGGGATCCAGGTGGAGCCGGAGGGGTAGTCGGGGCACCAGCCGGCCAGGGTCATGTCGGGGGTGGTGGAAATGTCACCGATGACGTCGTAGTACGCGCCCGGGTCGACGGTGTCGATGACGACCTCGATGCCCACGCGGGCCAGGCCCTGCTGGATGGCCTCCGCCTTGCCCTTGTCGCCGGTGGAGACGGAGAGGGAGACCTTCAGCTTCTCCTTGCCGGCGGCCTTCAGGAGCTCCTTGGCCTTGGCGGGGTCCCCCGCCGGGGCGATCTTGAGGGTGTCGGCCTGCTTGCCTCCGGACAGGGCGGGAGGCAGGTAGGCGGTGGCGACCTCGTTGAGGGCCGGGCCGCCGCCCGCGGTGACCACGGCCTCCTTGTCGACGGCGTACTGCATGGCCTCGCGGACCTTGGGGTCGTCGAAGGGGGCGCGGGAGTTGTTCAGGTGGAGCATCTCGGTACAGCCCTGGGACTCCGCGAGGAACCGCGCCTTGACGTCGGGCTTGGGCAGCACTTTGGGGGCGCTCTCCGGCCGCATGTCGAAGTACTGGACGGCGGAGGCGTCCGCGCCCTCGCCGGCGATGATGCGGTCGTCGATCTGACCGCCCTTGAGGCCCATGACCACGACGAACTTGTCCGGGTACGCCTTACGCACGGTGTCGGTCTTCGGGTCCCAGTGCTCGTTTCGGACGAGCACGAGCTTCTTGTCGCGGTCGTACGTCTCGATCTTGTACGGGCCGGAGGAGAAGGGGCGGGCGTCGTACTGGGTGCCCTTCTCCTGCGACTGGGGGACGGGCGCGAAGGTCGGCAGGGTGGCGGTCGCGGAAAACTCGGCCACCGGGCGCTTGAGTTCGAAGACGATCGTGCGGTCGTCGGGGGTCTTGACCGAGTCGAGGTGCTTGCCCTGGAGGGGACCCTTGTAGCCGTCCGCTCCGGCCAGGTACTGGGCCGCGTAGTCGGCGCCGCCGGTGAGGTCGGGCGCGAAGGAGCGCTCGACGTTGTACTTGATGTCCTGGGCCTTGATGGGCGACCCGTCCTCGTACTTCACGCCTTCCTTGAGGGTGAAGGTCCAGGTGCGGCCGCCGTTGGAGGGGGTGCCGAGGTCGGTGGCGAGATCGGGGACCAGTTCGCTGCCGGCCTTGCCGGGCTCGGCCTTGAAGGTGACGAGCGTGCGGTAGAGCAGCCGGGTGCCGAAGTCCATCGCCGGCATGACCCAGTTGCGGGCCGGGTCGAGGTGGGCGAAGTCCTGGTTGGACAGGACCGTGAGCGTGCCGCCCCTGACCGGAGTGCCACCGAGGGTCTTGCCGTCGTTGGCGGCGGCGGGATTCGAGGCGGAGGGACCGGCCCCCGTGCCCTTCCCGGTGTCGGAGCAGCCCGAGGCGCCGAGTGCGAGAGCTGCCACCACGGCGGTAGCGAGGGCGAGTTGGGTGCGCTTGGTCATGGGTCACTCCAGTGAAGGGCCGCGCTTTAGGGTGTGACCGGTAACATAGTAATGTGAAATTGTACTGACAAGGGGTTGGCACCGCTGTTACCCAGCCGTGTCCAAAACGCTTCAGATGAACGCGAGTTGGGGCCCGGATCGGCGATCCGGGCCCCAACTCACCACCGCGTGCGTCAGACCGTGTACTTGGAACCCAGCACGGGTTCGTCGCTCCACGGGGGCTCGTCACGACCCCGCGCCCACAAGGAGCGCACATGCCCGAGATGACGTGTCAGGCAGGCCTGCGCACCCGGGGTGTCGTGCTCCAGCAGCAGGTCGAGCAGTTCGAGGTGCTCCTGCGCGGACGCGACCAGCAGGCCGGCCGCGTCCAGCCCGGTCAGCCCGTAGAGCCGCGAGCGCTTGCGCAGTTCACCGACGGTCTCCACCAGCCGCTCGTTGCCCGCGAGGCCGAGCAGGGTGAGGTGGAAGCGGCGGTCGGCTTCCAGATAGCCGATGAGATTGTGCTCGCGCGCGTTGACGACGATCTCCTCGGCGATCGGCCGCAACGCCTCCAGCTTCTCCCGCGGGGCGATCTGGGCGATGACACCGATGGTGGGCACCTCGATCAGCTGGCGCAGTTCGGCGTACTGGTCCAGGTCGCGCTCGCTGACTTCGGTGATCCGGAAACCCTTGTTCCGGACCGGCTCGACCAGGCCTTCGCGGGCCAGGTCGAGCATCGCCTCGCGCACCGGCGTCGCGGAGACTCCGAGTTCGGCTGCCAGCCCCGGTGCCGAGTAGACGTTCCCGGGGCGCAGCTCACCCGCTATCAGGGCTGCTCGGAGGGCATGACCGACCTGGTCGCGGAGCCGTTCCTGGGCCTTGATGAGACTGTGCTGCTTCAGGTCACCCATAGCATTTCCTCCGAAAATCGCAGAGGAACAGCGTACAATGTCACGTTGCGCTGCTCGCCCCGGCGGCCTGGAACAATGCGACCGCCACGGCAAGATCCTCCCAGGCCATCCCGACGCTCTTGAAGACCTGTGGACAACTTGGCGCCCCCCTCATCGGCATTCGTCCGGCGACCAGGTCAGAGAGGGTGCCGGTGATATGACCGGGCCCGATCACCGCCGAGCTACCGCTGGGGGTCCCAGCCTCCGTCTCCGGCAGCAACAGATCCCCCGCCTCGCGCAGCGCCGCCGCGCGCGACTCCACGTACACGGCCGCGCGCCGCACGAGGGCGGTGTCCAGCTCACGGGCGTCCGGTTCGTGCGAGCCGACCGCCACGACCGTGGCCGCCTGGCCGACGAGGCGCCCGTCGAAGAGCGGCTCCCGGGCCGTGGTGCAGCAGATCACCAGGTCGGCGTCGGCCACGTCCTCGGGTGCACCGGTCACGGTGGACAGGCCGAGACCGCGGGCGTGCGCGACGAGCTTCTCGGCGCCCGCCGGGTCGCGGGCCACGATCACCGCTTCGGCCAGTTCCCGTACGGCGAGCACCGCTTCCAGGTGCCCGTACGCCTGCGGCCCGGACCCGAAGAGCACCAGCCGCAGCGGGCGCCCGGCGGGGGCCAGGTAGCGCAGCGCCAGGGCGGACACGGCCGGAGTACGCAGGGCGGTCAGGGCCGCGCCGTCGAGGAGGACCAGCGGGCGCAGGGTGGGACCGTCGAGGAGGAGATAACTGCCGGTGATCCGGGGCAGTCCGCGTGCCGGGTTGCCCGGCGCGACCCCGGCGATCTTCACCCCGGCGTACGTCCCGGAGGCGGCCGGCATCAGCAGCAGCTCGCCGCCGGGCACGGCCAGGGCGGTCCGCTGCGGGCAGGTCTCCGGATCCAGCCCGGCCCGCAGGGCCTCGGCCAGGGCGTCGGCCGTCCGGGCCGGGGTGAGGAGCGCGGCCATCTCCTGGGCCCCGAGTTGAGGGAACATCACCACGGGAATCCCGCGCCGAGGGCGTCGAACGGGTCGACGGTGAAGGTGTGTTCGCCGGTGCGGTACGTCGTACCGGTGACCTCCGTGACCCCGTCCGCCAGGATCCGGCCGGTGAAGACCGTGCCCACGACCGATTCGTGCAGGAGGTCCTCGCCCGCGCCGACCCGCCCGTCCTCGGCCAGCAGTGCGAGCCGGGCCGAGGTGCCGGAGCCGCAGGGCGAGCGGTCGATCTGCCCGTCGGCGAACACGGTGACGTTGCGCTGGTGCGGGCCGAAGGGGGTGTCCGGCAACTCTTCGTAGAGCGTCACACCGTACACACCGGAGAACAATGGTCCGTCGGGATGCCAGGTCGCGGGGTGGGTGGCCAGCGCGGCTCTGATCTCCTGCCCGGCCCGCACCAGAGCGGGCAGCGCCGCGCGGGAGACCTCCAGCCCGAGGTCCCGCGCCGCGACCGAGGCGTAACAGGCCCCGGCGTGCGCGATGTCCGCCTCCGCCATGCCGAACGTGGTGGCCACCGGGACCTTGCGGGCCCCGACCCGGGCGGGGACGCCCCGGAAGGTGACGCCGGTGGTGCGGCCCGCGTCCCGGTGGACGGTGGCACCGACCCGGCCCGACGGTACGTCGATGCGCACCTGGACGTCCCCCTCGTCGGGGGCCGCGACCCGCCCGGTGTCCACGGCCCAGGCTCCGAGGGCCATGGTGCCGTGGCCGCAGGCGGTGGAGTAGCCGTCCTTGTGCCAGAACAGCACCCCGAAGTGGGCCCCGTCGTCGTCCGGGGGCACGACGAACCCGCCGTACATCCCGGCGTGTCCGCGCGGCTCCTGCACCAGCAGGCGCCGTACGTCGTCCAGCGCGCCGCGGCGCGGCGCCGTCCCGGAGCCCCCCGGTCCGATGGCGGTGGCGCAGCGCTCGGAGACGGTGTCGCCGGGGGCGGGGGCGATCGCGTCGGAGGTGAGGTCGACGATCCGGAACGGCTCGCCGGCGGTGTGGTAGTCGGTGGTCCGTACGGACGTCACAGCAGGAACCCTCCGGGGAAGGGGTCGGTCGGGTCGAGGAAGTACTGGGCGGTCCCGGTGATCCACGCCCGCCCGGTGACGGTGGGGACGACGGCCGGGAGCCCGCCGACGGTGGTCTCCTCGATCAGGCGGCCGGTGAATTCGGTGCCGATGAACGACTCGTTGACGAAGTCGGCGCCGAGGGGCAGGAGTCCCCGGGCGTGCAGCTGGGCCATCCGCGCGCTGGTGCCCGTACCGCAGGGTGAGCGGTCGAACCAGCCGGGGTGGATGGCCATGGCGTGCCGGGAGCGGTGCGCGTCGGAGCCGGGGGCGGCGAGGTAGACGTGCTTGAGCCCGGCGATGGAGGGGTTCTCGGGGTGGACGGGGCGGTCGCCGGAGGCGTTGACGGCGTCCATGACGGCGAGTCCGGCGGTGAGCAGCTCCTGCTGGTGGGAGCGGTCGAAGGGGAGGCCGAGGTCTTCGAGTTCGACGAAGGCGTAGAAGTTACCGCCATATGCCATGTCATAGGTGACCGTGCCATAGCCGGGTACATCGGCCTTCAGGCCGAGCCCGACGCAGAAGGCGGGGACATTGGTGAGGGTGGCGGCGGTGGCCGCGCCGTCCTCGACCCGCACGTCCACGCTCACCAGGCCGGCCGGGGTGTCGAGCCGGACCGTGGTGACCGGCTCGACGGCGGGGACCATGCCGGTCTCGACCAGGACGGTGGCCACCCCGATCGTGCCGTGCCCGCACATGGGCAGCAGGCCCGAAACCTCGATGTAGAGCACGCCGGCGTCGGCGTCGGGCCTGGTGGGGGGTTGCAGGATGGCGCCGCTCATCGCGGAGTGGCCGCGCGGCTCGTACATGAGCAGGGTGCGGACGTGGTCCATGTGCTCGATGAAGTGCAGCCGCTTCTCGGCCATGGTGGCGCCGGGTATCACCCCGACCCCGCCGGTGATCACCCGGGTCGGCATGCCCTCGGTGTGCGAGTCCACCGCGTGGTAGATGTGGCGCGTGCGCATCATGTCCCCCCAATGGGCGATGAGTTGAGGCTTGGCTACTTGTGGCCCTCGGCGAGGGCCTTCTCGGTGGCGGCGCGCACGGCGGCCTCGGTCTCCCCCGTGAGCGGGAAGCGCGGCGGGCGGGTCCCGCCGCCGGGGCGGCCGGCGAGGTCCATGGACAGTTTGATGGCCTGGACGAACTCCGTCTTGGAGTCCCAGCGCAGCAGGGAGTGCAGGGACTTGTAGAGCGGCAGGGCGGTGGCGAGGTCTCCGGCGACGGCGGCCCGGTAGAGGGTGGCGCAGGAGGCCGGAAGCGCGTTGGGGTAGCCGGCGATCCAGCCGACGGCTCCGGCGAGGGCGAGTTCGAGGAGGACGTCGTCGGCGCCGATGAGCAGGTCGAGACCGGGGGCGAGTTCGGCGATCTCATAGGCGCGGCGGACGTCCCCGCTGAACTCCTTGACGGCGACGATGCTGCCGTCGGCGTGCAGGCGGGCGAGCAGGGCCGGGGTCAGGTCGACCTTGGTGTCGATGGGGTTGTTGTACGCGACGACGGGCAGCCCGGCGCGGGCGACCTCGGCGTAGTGGGCGCGTACGGCCTCCTCGTCGGCGCGGTAGGCGTTGGGGGGCAGCAGGAGTACGGAGCCCGCTCCGGCCTCGGCGGCCTGGTCGGCCCAGCGGCGGGACTCGGCGCTGCCGTACGCGGCCACGCCGGGCATGACGCGGGAGCCGTCCCCGGCGGCCTCGACCGCGGTACGGACGACCCGGGCCCGCTCCTCGTCGGTCAGCGTCTGGTACTCCCCGAGGGAGCCGTTGGGGACGACGCCGTCACAGCCGGCCTCGATCAGCCAGGCCACGTGTTCGGCGTAGGCGTCGTGGTCGACGGTGAGGTCCTCGCGCAGCGGGAGGGTGGTGGCGACCATGATTCCGCGCCAGGGGTGGGTGCGGGTGTCGTGGCCGGCGGTGTGGCGGGGCGCGGGGGTGGGCGCGTGGGACATGGATGACTCCCTAATGTGGTGTGTGACATTTTACTAGCGGGTGTGACATGGCCACAAGGGCCCAGGGCCGACCGATCAGCCGCTCTCGGAAGGGAGTTCGGCGAGGTGGCGCAGAGGCACCGGACAGGACAGCGGACGCCGGTCCGGCGCCGGTTCCCCACCCGCCAGGGCGGCGACGGCCGGGCCGCACATCCGGCCCTGGCACCAGCCCATCCCGGCCCGGGTGAGCAGTTTGACCGTACGGGCGTCCCGCGCCCCGAGCTCCTCGACCGCCTCGCGGATCCGGCCGGCCGGTACCTCCTCGCACCGGCACACGTCCGTCTCGTCCCGCAGCCAGCCGGTCCAGCCGGCTCCGGGCCGGTGGGCGGCGGCCATCGCGTCGGCGAAGGCCCGCAGCCGGGTGCGGGCCCGCACGAGCGGGGCCGGGGCGGGCCGCCCGGCGATGACATGGGCGGCGATCTCCCCCTCGGTCAGGGCGAGTTGCGCCCCGCCGACACCGCCCGTCTCCCCGGCGGACCAGATGCCGGTCACGGAGGTGCGCTGCTCGTCGTCCAGGGTGAGGGCGACCGTACCGTCGGGGGCCCGGCGGGTGGCGCAGCCGAGGCCGGTGGCCAGTTCCAGCTGCGGCACGAGCCCGTGGCCGACGGCGAGCGCGTCGCAGGGGATCCGGCGGGCGGTGCCGGGCAGCGGACGCCAGTCCCGGTCGAGCCGGGCCACGGTGACGGCCTCGACCCGTTCGCTGCCGTGGGCCTCGGTCACTGCGTGCCGGGTGAGCAGCCGGATGCGGTGGCGCAGCAGGGCGCCGCCGTACGTGGCGCCTTCGGCGAGCTTGGCGGGGTTGCGCAGCAGGGCGGGGGCCTTGGCGGCGTACGCGGTGTACGCGCCAGCCTCGGCCACGGCCGGCACGGTGGCCCCGGCGGCGGCGAGGGAGCCGGCCACGGCGAGCAGCAGCGGGCCGCTGCCGGCGGCGACGATCCGGCGGCCGGGCAGGACGAGGCCGCCCTTGAGCATGGCCTGGGCCCCGCCGGCCCCGATCACGCCGGGCAGCGTCCAGCCGGGGAAGGGCAGTTGGCGCTCGTAGGCCCCGGTGGCGAGCAGGACGGCGCGGGCGTGGACGCTCGCCGCGGCCTCCTCGGGACCGGCGACGGCGTGCAGGGTCCAGGCTTCGCCCCGCGGGACCACCGTCCAGACGTGGTGGAAGGGCAGGTACGCGATCCGCCCGGCCGACTCGTGCGCGCGCAGGGCGGCTTCACGGGTGGCGAAGGCCCGCCAGTCGTGGTGCAGTGCCTGCGGGCGGGCGGCGCCGAGGCAGGACGCGGGGTGGCGGTAGTACTGCCCGCCGGGCCGCTCCCCCGCGTCCAGTACGGTCACCCGCAGTCCGAGGCCGGCGGCCGTGACGGCGGCGGCCAGCCCGGCCGGGCCCGCGCCCACGACAGCGAGGTCATACGGCGAGGTCGGCATGTCCGGTCCCCTCCTGGGTGGTGACGGAGTCCCCGGGGCGGGCGGGAACGAGACAGGCGCGCTGGTTGGGGCGGCCGTTGACGGTGACGAGGCAGTCGTAGCAGACCCCGATCCCGCAGAACGCCCCGCGGGGGGCGCCGCCGTCGCGGGTGGTCCGCCAGGCGAGGATCCCGGCGCCCCACAGCACGGCGGCGATGCTCTGGCCCGCCTGCGCGGGGAGGTCGCGGCCGTCGAACGCGACGGGGAAGGTGGCCGTGGGGGCTCCGCCGACCAGTGAGCGGGGGCTGCGCATCAGGGCTCTCCTCAGAAGGCCGGGTCCGGTGCCGACCCGAAGCGGTCCGGGTGGAACGGGTGCGGGGGGACGGGGGGTTCGGCTCCGGTGAGGGCGGCGGTGATCAGCACGCCGGTGGCCGGGGCCAGGCCGATGCCCGCGCCCTCGTGGCCGCAGGCGTGCAGCAGCCCGGGCACCCGGGGGTCGGGGCCGATCGCCGGAAGGTGGTCGGGCAGGTAGGGGCGGAAGCCGTGGTAGGCGCGCAGGACGTGCGCGTCGGCCAGGACGGGGAAGAGGCCTGCCGCTTGGGCGGCGAGGCGGCGCAGGGCCTCGGTGGACAGGCTCGGGTCGAAGCCGACCCGTTCGCGGGTCGCGCCGATGAGGACCGGGCCCGCCGGGGTGCCCTCGACCACCGCCGAGGACTGGAGGGCGGCCGAGCCGCTGGCCACGTCCGCGATGTAGTCGGCGGCGTACACCTTGTGCCGGACCAGGCGTGGCAGCGGCTCGGTCACCAGGACGAAGCCGCGGCGCGGGAGGACGGGCAGGTCGACCCCGGCGAGCGAGGCGATGTGGCCGGCCCAGGTGCCCGCCGCGTTCACGACGGCGGGGGCGCGCAGTTCACGGTGTCGGGTGCGGACGCCGCGTACGGCGCCGTGCTCCAGCAGGATGCCCGTCACCTCTTCGCCGAGGTGCAGCCGGGCGCCCGAGGCGGCCAGTAGCCGGGCCGCCGCCTGGGCCGGCTGGACCTGGGCGTCCTGCGGGTAGTGGAAGCCGCCCGCCAGGCCCGGGGCCAGGTGGGGTTCCAGTTCGCGCAGGGCGTCGGAGCCCACCTCGGCGGAGACGACGCCCGCCGCGCGCTGGCCGTCCGCGAAGCTCCGTAGCGCCTTCAGGGTGGTCTCGTGCGGGGCGACGACGAGGCCGCCCTTGGACTCGTACTCGATCTCTTGCGGGAGGGCGGAGGCGAGTTCGTGCCAGAGCCGGGTGGAGAGCAGTGCCAGGTCGAGCTCCGGGCCGGCCTCTTTGTCGGAGACGAGCAGGTTGCCCTCTCCGGCGCCGGTCGTACCGCCCGCGACCGGGCCCCGGTCGACCACGGCGACGGAGAGTCCGGAACGGCTCGCGTAGTACGCGCATGCGGCTCCGACGACGCCGGCGCCAATGATCACGACGTCCATGGCAGTAATATGTCACATTCTTCAGTAGCGTTTACAGGGTCACAGCCAAGTTTCCAGGGCCACAGTGCTATTTCCAGAATCACCGTGTACCCGGGCCGGTCCCCCCGTGGGACCGGCCCGAGGGCGCGGAGGGGTCAGCCGCGCAGCGGACCCTCACAGCTGTAACCGGCGCTGCCCGCGACCTTGCTGTCCCAGATCTGCAGCGGACCGAAGGAGCAGTTCATGTCGGCCAGGTTGTTCGAGGCCGCGCCCGCCCGGTCGAGGATGAAGTAGTCCACCGTCTCGGACATGTCCTTGAAGTTCTGGTCGTCGCTGCGCCAGTTCTTCAGGTTCGCGGTGATCCGGCCGGTGCAGGTGAAGCGGCGCTTGCCCGGCGCGCCGTTCTCCACGCAGTCCGGGGTGTTGTACGTGGCCGTCGCGAACGACGACTTCACCGACGCGAGGGCCGCGTCGCGGAGCTGGCCGTTCGGCGTGAAGGTGGTGTTCGGCACGAACAGCTCGTCCACCTTGGCGATCTGCGCGTCCAGGAAGCGGTCGTAGTCGCGCTGGAGGTAGGTGTCCGCGCCCATCCGGTGGCGCCAGGAGTCGTACGCCGCCACGTCGTTGTTGCGCAGATGGGTGTACATCTCCCGCAGCTGCGTGGGCTTCTCGGTCCACAGGAACTCGAAGAAGGTGCCGGCGTAGCTGTAGAAGCGGAAGCCGTCGCCGTCGTAGGTGGCGTTCAGCACCTGCTGGACGCTCATGCGCGGACCGCCGCCGGCGGTGTCGTTGATGATGCTCTTGACGAGGGACTTGCGGACGGCGATGCCGTTGTCGCGGGTCGCGCCGTCGAAGAACTCGGCGGTGCCCTCGTCCATGGCGGTCGTACGGTCGCCCTCGTACCAGGGGCCTTCGCCGAAGAAGCCGGGCACGGCGTAGCGGCCGTTGAGGTAGTGCGTGTACTCGTGGCGGAAGAGCTCCTCGAGGGTGAGGGAGGAGTCCTGCGGGACGCGGCGCTGGTAGGTGTAGAAGGTGGCGCCGTTCTCGATGTAGATGCCGCCGTTGTCGGTGTCGTAGCCGGTCAGGATCGGGTGGTAGTTCTCGTAGTCGGCGCGCGAGCCGTAGAGCACGATGTTCAGCGTGGAGTTGGGGTCGCCTGCGAGGGGCTGCTCGGTGCCCAGCACGCGGTGGTACTGGGCCTTGACCTGCTTGCTCGCGTAGTACAGCTGGTCGACGGTGGCCTGGTCGAGGCCGGTGCGGACCTTGATGGCGCCGTTGTCGTAGGTGTAGGTGTACGGGAAGATCTGCTTCTCGATGTCCTCCTTGCACACCCCGTACGGCTTGCAGGCCTCGTAGACGTTGAGCCAGGAGACGAGCGAGGCCCACTGCGGACTGCCGTTGCCGAAGGCGGACTTGACCGGCTCCAGCAGGGCGCCGAGGTCGGCGACGACCTGGCCCTCCAGGCCCTCGACCTGGCCGAAGCGGCCGTACTCGCTCAGGGCGTCGCGCGCCACCCAGGAGTTGCCGGTGCCCTTGAGGTGGGTGTGGCCCGAGAAGGCCTTGAAGGCCGCGCGGTAGGCGGGGTCGGCCGCCACCGCCGCGTGGAAGGCGGTGTCCCGGTTGCCGGGGTAGACGCCGAGGTAGTTGACGGAGAGGCCGGCCAGCGCGGCGCCCGCCCAGCCGGCGTCGAGGTGGGTGGCCGGGTGGGCCGGGTCCATGGTGGCCAGGACCTTCTTGATCAGGCCGAGTTGGTGCTGGCGCAGACCGGGCGCGCTGCCGGCGTAGAGGGCCTCGCGCAGGGTGCGGGCGTTGGAGGCGGTCACGTCGAAGGTGCGGGCGGCGGCCCCGAAGTCGGCGATGGCCCGGCGGACGGCGTCGACCGTCGGGGCGTCGGTGAGGTCGATCTCGGAGCGCGAGTGGTCGTGGTACGCGGCGGCGTGCAGGTAGGTGAACATCTCCTCCAGGTGGGAGGAGTTACGGCCGTCGTGGGCGGCGGCCAGGCTGGATATCCGGCGGGAGACGGCCTGGACGTGGGCGTCGGACATGACGGGCGCCAGGCGGGCGTCCCAGGTCCAGATCAGACCGCGCAGGCAGCCGTCGGCGAGGACGGCCTGGTCGGCGAGGAAGTCGGCGAACTGCTCCGGGGTGAGGTTCTTGATCCCGTCGAGGGTGCAGGGGACTGCGACGACGAGGCTGCGCGCGGTGGGCGCCGCCTGGGCCGAGGCCAGTTCGCGGCTCTTCTCCATGCGTTCGGCGGAGGCGGCCGACGTCGGCACGGTCGCGGCCGGGGCGGCGCCGGGTATCCGGCCGTCGGTGACGGCCTGGCCGCCGGGGCCCGGGGCGGGCGCCGGGGTGAGCTCCCGGGCGTTGGCCAGGCGCTCGACCTCGTCGAAGGGGTTCGGCGCGACGGAGGCTCCCGAGGCGAGGGCGGCCGGGACGGAGGCGGCCGGGGCGTTGACGCCGGGCGCGGCGGCGGGGCTGCCGCGATCGGCGGCCTGTGTCACGGCCTGCCCCGCGGTGGCGAGGAGGGTGACCGCGACGGCGGCGGAGAGGAGGGACGTACGCACAGCTCTGTGCTGGGACACCAATGACTCCTGGTGAGAAGAGGAGGTGGGGGAGGTGGTGCGTGAACTGCCCTGCGTCACACGGCGTTTGAGGGGAGTTAACGTGCCGCAGTGTGAGCTGTAACATAGTAATGTGAAATTGCACTGACAACCCCTGTGCGCCCACCAGTTCGGTTCTTCTTGAGGGAGCCTCCGTGACCGACACCTCCTCCCGCCTCAACACCGGCAGCCATGACCTCCCGGTGTCTGACGAGTTGTCCCGCTTCATGTCGGGGAACTGGGCGGCCTCACCGCTGTCCGCCGCAGCACGCGTCCCCGCCCACGCCGTCACCCCGGCCCGCCGCGCCCGCCTCTCCGCGCGCTTCCCGGGCGAGCGGCTGGTCATCCCGGCCGGTGAGCTGAAGGTCCGCTCCAACGACTGCGACTACCGCTTCCGGCCGCACAGCGCGTACGCCTGGCTGACCGGCCTGACGGGCGAGGACCAGGTGGGCCACGTCCTGGTCATGGAGCCGTCCGGGCCGCACGGCCACGAGGCGGTGCTCTACCTGCGGCCGCGCTCGCCCCGGGGGAACGGGAACGAGGAGTTCTACCGCGACCGCCGCCACGGCGAGTTCTGGGTGGGGCGCCGCCCCGACCTCGCGGAGGCGGAGCGCCTCACCGGCATCCGCTGCGCGCACCTCGACACACTGGGCGCGCCGTCGGCCCGCAACGCCGCCTCCGACGGTGAACTGGCCGCCGCGCTCTCCGAGTTGCGGCTGATCAAGGACGCCTGGGAGGTGGAGCAGCTCCAGCTCGCGGTCGACCACACGGCCGCCGGTTTCGAGGACGTCGTACGGGCCTTCCCGCAGGCGCTGGCGCATCCGCGCGGCGAGCGGTGGATCGAGGGCGTCTTCGGCCTGCGCGCCCGCGCGGAGGGCAACGGCACGGGCTACGACACGATCGCGGCGTCGGGCGCCCACGCGTGCGCGCTGCACTGGATCCGCAACGACGGCCGGCTCAACGGGAACGAACTGCTCCTGCTGGACGCGGGCGTCGAGACGGACACCCTCTACACGGCCGACATCACCCGGACCCTCCCCCTCTCGGGACGGTTCTCTCCGGTGCAGCGGCAGGTGTACGAGCTGGTGCTCGCCGCGCAGGACGCGGGGATGGCGGCGCTGCGCCCGGGGGCGAGCTTCGGGGACTTCCACCGGGCCGGAATGCGGGTGATCGCCGAGGGCCTCGCGGAGTGGGGGATCCTGAAGAACGCGGACGGCGACCTGCACCGGCGGTACACGCTGTGCAGCAGCGGGCACATGCTGGGGCTCGACGTCCACGACTGCGGGCAGGCGCGGGCCGAGACCTACCTGGACGGCGTGCTGGAGGAGGGCCAGGTCCTCACCGTCGAACCCGGCCTCTACCTCCAGCCCGACGACGAGACCCTCCCGCCGGAGCTGCGCGGCATCGGCGTACGCGTCGAGGACGACCTGGTGATCACGGCCGACGGCGCCCGCCTGATGTCGGGGGCCCTGCCGCGCACGGTGGCGGGCATCGAGGAGTGGATGGGCGGCCTGCTGGAGGGCGGCCGGTAACCCCTCGCCGGGTGGGGTCAGGGGGCCGGCGAGTCACATGTCCGGCGGATCAGGGACCGGCAGCCCTGACCCGCCGGCCGTGTGACGAGCGCCTCCGCCCTCAGCGGTCTCGGGCCCTCAGCGGCACATCCGCGCCACGAGTTCCAGCTCGTCCGCCCACACGGCCGCGTCGCGCGGACCGATGTGCGGCGTGGCCAGCGACCGTACGCGGAAGCGGTTGCGGGGCGTCGTCTCGTCCGCCTCGCGGATCATCAGGTCCTGCAGGGCCGGCGGGATCGAGCGGTCCCGGGTGAAGCGCAGATACGTACGCGGCACCCGCCCCCACCGGTCCGGCAGCCCCCGGGCGTCGGCGGCCCCGATCGCCGCGGACTCGTCCGGCTCCAGCGTGTTGAGGAGCGCCCGTACCTCTGCGTCCGGCCAGTCGACCCCCAGCGCTTCCTTCACCGCCGCGAAGAAGACGGGGTCGCCCGAGCGCCAGTTGACCCGGCTGAGCCCGAGTTCCGGCGGCGTCTTGACGGCGGGTATGCGGAAGAGGGCGCTGGAGGATGCCTCGGGGGTCGTCATCAGCTGGTTCACCGAGGCGTGCCGCGTCGGGCAGAACGCGGAGGCGTACACCAAGTGGGATATCAGCTCGGGCACTTGGTTGGCGACCGCGTTCACCGTGACCCCGCCCAGGCTCTGGCCGACCAGGATCACGGGGCCGTTGCGGTACGCGGCGCGTACGACGCCCACCACGTGCGCCGCGAAGTCCGCCAGCGTCACCTTGGCGATCGGCGACGGCTCGGTGCTCAGCCGTTCCAGGTCCTGAGGGGCCTGGTAGGAGACCGGGAAGTACGCGCCGGTCCCGTGTCCGGGCAGGTCGACCGCGATCGCCCGGTGCCCGCGCAGGGCCAGCTCGCCCAAGACCGCCGACCAGGCATAGGAGTTGCTCCCGGAACCGTGGACGAGGACGAAGGTGGGCGCGCCGCGCCGCCGCCCGTCCGCGTGCGCGGCGGAGGCTCCCACGCCCACCGCGGCGACCGCCCCCGCCCCGGCCACGGCCGCCTTCAGGACCCCGCGCCTGGACTGTCCACCGGCACCGACGCTGTCACTCATGGCACTCCTGACACCCATGTCGCTCATGTCACTCCTGCCGCTCACGTCACTCATACGTCCGACCCTAGGAGCAGGCGCACACATGATCGGCTGATTTCGGCCAGCCGCTACGGCGTGGTGATCCGGCGGACGGGCCCGTGCGGCTCAGGGGTCTTGAGGCGGGCCAGGAGTTCCTCGACGAAGGCCTCGAGGTGGGGCGGGCGGGGGCCGGGGCGGGTGGCGCAGTACCAGGTGCGGGTCAGCGGCCGCGCGCCGATGGTGACCAGCGCGAGGCCGTGCGAGGACGCGTAGGGGGCGGCCACCCAGTTCGGCAGCACCGTCACGCCCTGGCCGCCGGCCACCATCTCGACCACCAGGTCGGTGACCACGGGCATGGTGGTGATCCGCGCGGGCCGCGACCGGGCGGGGATCGGCAGCGGGAACGACGGGATGCGGTTCTGGTCGTAGACGTCGTAGAGCACCAGCTCCACGCCGTCGAAGTCACGGGCGGTCAGGTACTCACGCGATGCCCAGGGGTGCGCGGCGGGAACCACAGCCACCATCTCGTCCTCGAACAACCGGGTCAGCGTCACCTGGTCCACCTGCCCGTCGAGCTTGGTGACCAGCGCGACGTCGACCCGGTCGGCGAGGAGGGCGGCGATCGGCGCGTCGTCCGCAGCCGCCTCGATCCGTACGTCGGCGTCCGGCACGCGCTCCCTGAAGGCGCGCAGCACGGGCGGCAGCCACGGGAAGGTCGTGCTGCACTGGGCGGCGAAGCGGACCCGCCGGTCGCGCCCGTCGCGGATGTCCTTCAAGTCGCGGGTCGCCGACTCCAGTTCAGCGAGGATGTGGTGGGCGGCGGCCAGCATCCGGCGGCCCGCCGCGTTGGGCACGAGGCGACGGCCCTGCCGGTCGAAGAGCCGCATGCCGAGCCGGTCCTCCAGCCGGGTCAGCCGCTGGCTGAGGGCGGGCTGGCTGACGTAGAGGCGTTCGGCGGCGGCCGTCAGCGAGCCGGCGTCGGCGGTGGCGTGCAGGAGTTCGAGGTCACGCAGGTCCACATCCATAAGCCTGGATTATCACATGCTTCAATATCCGTCGTGGTGTTATGAGTTGCGGACTCGTACGTTTCCGGTGTCGCCCAAGCGGGCGAACAGACGAACCGATCCGCCACGAAAGGCACCTCGACCCATGACCGACACCAGCAGCACCCCCGCCGGCACCCGCACCACCGCCCTGATCACCGGCTCCTCCAGCGGCATCGGCCTGGACATCGCCCGCGCCTTCCTCGCGAGCGGCGCCAACGTCGTCCTCAACGGCAGGGACGCCGACCGCGTCGCCAAGGCCGCCGCCGACCTCGGCCATCCGGAGCGGACGGCCTGGGTGGCGGGAAGCATCGCCGCGCCGGAGACCGGGGAGTCCCTCGTCCGCGTCGCGCTGGAGCGCTTCGGCGGTCTCGACGTACTGGTCAACAACGCCGGAACCTTCGCCTCCAGGCCCTTCACCGAGGTCACCGAGGACGAGCTCGACGGCTACCTGACCGGCAACCTCAAGGGGACCTACTTCACCACCCAGGCCGTGGTGCGGGCGCTGCGCGCCCAGGGCCGGGGCGGCAGCATCGTCAACATCGGCACGACGCTGGTGGACCACGCCCTCGCCGGCTTCCCGGCCTCGGCGCCGGTGGTCAGCAAGGCCGGGGTGCACGCGCTGACGACGAGCCTGGCCGCCGAGCTCGCGGCCGACGGCATCCGCGTCAACCTCGTGGCGGCCGGCATCGTCCGCACGCCACTGCACGAGGGCTCCGACGTGGACTCCTTCGGCGGGCTCGCGCTGCTGGGCCGGGTCGGCGAGGTCTCGGAGATCTCCGAGGCGGTGCTCTACCTCGCGGACGCCGCCTTCGTCACGGGCCACGCCCTGCGCGTGGACGGCGGCCACATCACCGGCCGCCGCTGAACCCTCGTCACCCTTCCCCGTACCCCACCCCGCACCGCTACGGAGGACATTGCAATGCCATACGTCAACGTCAAGATCACCCGTGAAGGCGCCACCGCCGAGCAGAAGGCCGAGATCATCGCGGGTGTCACCGACCTGCTGGTCAGGGTCCTCGACAAGGACCCCGCCACCACCTTCGTCCTCATCGACGAGGTCGACCTGGAGGACTGGGGCGTCGGCGGCCTCCCGACGCAGGAGTACCGGCGCCGCCGCGCTCTGGCCTGACCGTACGCGGCGCCGACCCGGCGGCGCTCCTACGTCGGAAGGACCGCGATGCCGTCCAGTTCGAGTTGGGCCTCGGTGTCCCAGAGGCGGACCACCCCGACGACCGCCATCGCCGGATAGTGGCGGCCCGCGAGTCGGCGCCAGACCCGGCCGAGTTCGGCGGCATGGGCGCGGTACGACTCCACGTCCACCGCGTACACCGTCACGCGGGCCAGGTGCGCCGGGGCGCCGCCCGCCGCCGCGAGGGCGGTCAGCAGATTGGCCAGGGCACGCTCGAACTGCTCCGGCAGGCTCTCCCCGACCACCCTGCCCGAGGCGTCGAGCGCGGTCTGGCCGGCCAGGAACACCAGGCGCCCGCCGGTGGCGGTGACGGCGTGGGTGAAGCCCGTCGCCGCGGACAGTTCCGCCGGGTTGATCCGTTCCAGGCCCGTACCGTCCGGGCCCGTACCGTCCGGGCCCGTACCGTCCGGGCCCGTGCGGTCCGGGCTCGTGCGGTCCTGACTCATCCCGCGGTCACCCCCCGGTACAGCTCCTTGGCGATGATCGTGCGCTGCACCTCGCTGGCCCCCTCGTAGATCCTGGGTGCCCGCACCTCCCGGTACAGGTGCTCCAGCAGGTGGCCCCGCCGCAGGGCGGCCGCGCCGTGCAACTGGACGGCGTGGTCCACGACGTACTGGGCCGTCTCCGTGGCGAGGAGCTTGGCCATCGCCGCCCGTCGCGGGACGTCCGGGGAGCCCCGGTCGTAGGCCGCCGCGGCCGCGTAGACCAGCAGCCGGGCGGCCTCGGTGCGGGTCGCCATCTCGGCCACCCGGTGCGCCACCGCCTGGAGGTCGGCGAGGACTCCGCCGAAGGCGGTCCGCCCGGCCGTGTGCGCGAGCGTCGCGTCCAGCGCGGCCCGCGCCATCCCGACCGCGAACGCGCCGACGCTGGGCCTGAAGAGGTTCAGCGTCTCCATCGCGACGCGGAACCCCTGCCCCGGCTCCCCCAGTACGTCCCGCGCGCCGACCGGCACGCCGTCGAAGGAGAGCGAGCCGATCGGGTGCGGCGAGAGCATGTCCAGCGGCTCGCCGGTGAGCCCCGGCCGGTCCGCAGGGACCAGGAAGGCCGTGATGCCCTTGGCCCCCGCCGCCTCACCCGTCCGGGCGAAGACGGTGTAGAAATCGGCTTCGGGGGCGTTGGAGATCCAGCATTTCCGCCCGTTCAGCCGCCAGCCGGCGCCCGCGGCCTTACCGTCCCGGACCGCCGACAGGGTCAGGGCCGCCGCGTCCGAGCCGGCCCCGGGCTCGCTCAGCGCGAACGCCGCCACCAGCCGGCCCGCCCGTACGCCCGGCAGCCACCGCTCCCGCTGCGCCTCGCTGCCCGAGCGCAGCACCGGATACGCCCCCAGGCCTTGCAGGGCCAGGGCTGTCTCCGCCTCGGTGCATCCGTAGGCCAGGGACTCGCGGAGCAGGCACAGTTGCAGGGCTCCGGAGGTGAAGACCCGTTCCAGGAGCCCCAGTTCACCCAGTGCGGCCAGCAGTGGCCGGTTCACCCGGCCGGGCTCACCCTTCTCGGCGAGCGGCTTCAGCCGCTGCCGCGCGAGGTCGCGCAACTCCCCGCACCATTGCTCTTCGTCCGCCCCGAGCGCGAATCCGGTCATCCGAATGCCCCAGTCTTATCGCGTCCTGTTGACTGCCGTCACCGTCACGATACGCTCGTCGCGCGACCGCACGGCCGGCTCCACCTCAATCCGGACGTTGCAAGGGGGCGAACCCGCCTTGGAGCTCAAGCCATCCGCTCATGCCGACACCTTTGCCCGCGACCACCTGCCTCCCGCGCACGCCTGGCCGCAGTTGCTGTTCGAACTGCCCGAGTTGGCGTATCCGGACCGGCTGAACTGCGGCGCCGAGCTGCTCGACGCCACGATCGACCGGTTCGGGGCCGACCGTCCGGCCTTTCGCACCGGTTCCGGTGAGGTGTGGTCGTACGGGGAGCTGCGCGACCGCGTGGACCGCCTCGCCCATGTGCTCACGGTCGATCTCGGCGTGGTCCCGGGCAACCGGGTGCTGCTGCGCGGGCCCACCGGCCCCTGGCTCGCCGCCTGCTGGCTGGCGGTGATGAAAGCGGGCGCGGTGGCCGTCACGGTGCTGGCCCAGCAGCGGGCCCAGGAGCTGGCCACGGTCTGCTCGATGGCACAGGTGCGGCACGCACTGTGCCATGTGACCGTGCTCGATGACCTGTGCAAGGCCAATGTGCCCGGGCTGCGGATCACACCGTACGGCGGCGACGGCCCCGACGACCTGCTGCGGCTGGCCGAGGCGCACACCGAGCCCTTCGCCGCCGTCGAGACCTCCGCCGACGACGTGTCGCTGATCGCCTTCACCTCCGGGACCACCGGGCGCCCCAAGGGCTGCATGCACTTCCACCGCGATCTGCTCGCCGTGGCCGACACCTTCTCCCGCAACGTCCTGCGCCCCCGCCCCGACGACGTGTTCGCGGGCAGTCCGCCGCTCGGGTTCACCTTCGGGCTCGGCGGGCTGCTCGTCTTCCCGCTGCGGGCCGGGGCCTGCGCGCTGCTGCTGGAGCAGGCCGCGCCCCGGCAGCTGCTGCCCGCGCTCGCCGAGCACCGGGTCACGGTCCTGTTCACGGCGCCCACCGCCTACCGGTCGATGCTGGACACCCTGGGCCCGTACGACGCGGGGGCCTACGACCTCTCCGCGCTGCGCCGCTGCGTCTCGGCGGGCGAGAACCTGCCCGCCGCCACTTGGCGGGCCTGGTACGAGCGCACCGGGCTGCGGATCATCAACGGGATCGGGGCCACCGAGCTGCTGCACATCTTCATCTCGGCCGCCGACGAGGACATCCGCCCCGGTACCACCGGGCGGGTGGTACCCGGCTGGGAGGCGAGGGTGGTGGACTCCGCCGGGCGGACGGTGGCGGACAACGAGCCGGGGCTGCTGGCGGTGCGCGGGCCGGTGGGCTGCCGCTACCTGGCCGATCCACGGCAGGGCGAGTACGTACGGGACGGCTGGAATCTGACCGGTGACACCTACGTCCGCGACCCGGAGGGCTACTTCCGCTACGTCGCCCGCGCGGACGACATGATCATCTCTTCCGGGTACAACATCGCGGGCCCGGAGGTCGAGGAGGCCCTGCTGCGCCATCCGGACGTCGTGGAGGCGGCGGTCGTGGGCCACCCGGACGAACGGCGTGGGCAGATCGTGGTGGCGTACACCGTCACACGTGACGGTGCAGTGTTGACGGAAGAAATCCTGCGCGCCTTCATGCGCGGCGAACTGGCCCCGCACAAGTGCCCGCGTTCCTTCGTCTTCCTCCCCGCGCTGCCGCGCACCGCGACCGGCAAACTGCAGCGGTTCCGGCTGCGCGATCTAAAGTGAACCCGTGGCCGAGCAGCACACCCCGCGATCTTTGATCGTCACGTTCTACGGCGCCTACGGGCGGTCCTTCGAGGGACCCGTCCCTGTATCCGCGCTGGTCCGCCTGCTGGGGGCGGCCGGCGTCGACGCGCCGTCCGTCCGCTCCTCCGTGTCCCGGCTGAAGCGGCGCGGCTTCCTGGTGCCCGCGCGGGCGGCGGACGGGTCGGCGGCCTACGGCCTCTCGGACGAGGCCCGCCTGATGCTGGAGGACGGCGACCGGCGGATCTACGGAACCACGCCGGTGTCCCAGGAGTGGCTCGTGGCGGTCTTCTCCGTCCCCGAGCAGGAGCGGCACAAGCGGCACCTGCTGCGCTCCCGCCTCGCCCGCCTCGGCTTCGGGGCGGTCGCCCCGGGCGTGTGGATCGCCCCGGCCCAGCTGTCCGAGGAGACCGGGCACACCCTGGTGCGGCTGCACCTGACGGCGTACGTGGAGCTCTTCCGCGGCGCCCACCTCGGCTTCGCCCCGACCGCCGAGGCGGTGGCCCGCTGGTGGGACCTGACGGCCCTGGCCAAGCAGCACGAGGAGTTCCTCGACCTGCACGAGCCCGTCCTGCGCGCCCTCCAGTCGGGCCCGCCCCCGACACCGCAGGACGCGTACCGCGCCTACCTGCTCGCCCTGGACACCTGGCGCCGGCTGCCCTACGCCGACCCGGGCCTGCCCCGCGAGCTGCTCCCGGCGGACTGGCCGGGCGACCGGGCGGCGGCCGTCTTCGCCGAACTGCACGCGCGGCTGCGGGATCCGGGCGCCGAGTTCGCCGGGCCGTGACGAGGCCTGCGCTCAGGAACTCGGATGCGCGAGGACCCCGCACGACGACAGGATGGGCCATGACCTGGACCTTCTCTTGCGACCTGGCGGCCTATCTGGCCTCGGCCGGCCCCTCGCTGGCCGCGCAGCCCGTCTCCAACACCATCCTGCTCACCACGGCCGACGCCCTTGAGCGACGCGGGCCCCATGCCTTCGGCCCGGCCGACCCGTTCTACGGCTGGTGGACCGGGGCGGACGGGGCCGTCGCCGGGGGCCTGCTGTGCACTCCGCCGTACCCGCTGCTGCTCGGCGCGGTGCCCGCGGAGGCGGTCCGGGCGCTGGCGGCCGCCCTCGGCACGCAGCCGCTGCTCCGCGGGATCACCGGGTTCAACGCCCGCCGCTCCGACGCGGAAGCGCTGGCCGGGGCCTGGGCGCGGCCGGCCCGGGTCACCGAGGAGAACCGCCTGTACCGGCTGGCCGCTCTGGTCGCCCCGGACCCCGCGCCGGCCGGCCGGGCCCGGCCTGCCACCGAGGCGGACCTCCCCCTGCTGCTGGAGTGGATCGAGGCCTTCAACCGGGAGTCCGGCCAGCCGGGCGCCGCCTCCGCGAGCGCCCTGCGCGACCGGCTCTCCTACGGCGGGATCCTGCTGTGGGAGCACGCCGGCGCGCCCGTCTCGCTGGCCTCCTTCCACCGCCCGGTCGGCTCGGCCGCCCGCATCGGCCCCGTCTACACGCCGCCCGGGGTCCGCGGCCGCGGTTACGCCGCCGGGGTCACGCACGCGGCGAGCGAAGCGGCGTACGCGGCCGGCGCCTCGCAGGTCCTCCTCTTCACGGACCTGGCCAATCCCACCAGCAACGGCATATACCTGCGCCTGGGCTACACACCGGTCGAGGACCGCGCCGAGGTCGTCGCGATGTGACCGTGCAATGTGCCCCTGCAGTGTGACCCGTCACCCTGCAATGTGACCCGGGTGCCGTCTCAGCCCCGCCCGGTCGGCGGCTTGCGGCTGCCCGCCCGGTACGGGTCGGGCCAGGGCGCGGCCGGTCCGGCGTAGCCCTGGTCGGCAGCCGCGTGCAGGGTCCAGTGCGGGTCGTACAGGTGGGGGCGGCCGACCGCGCAGAGGTCGGCGCGGCCCGCCAGCAGCAGCGAGTTGACGTCGTCCCAGGAGGAGATGGCGCCGACCGCGATGACGGGGATGCCGAGGGCGTTGCGGATCCGGTCGGCGTAGGGGGTCTGGTACGAGCGCCCGTACTCCGGTGCCTCGTCCGCCACCACCTGTCCCGTGGACACGTCCACCGCGTCCGCGCCGTGGGCGGCGAAGGCGGCGGCGATCCGCTCGGCGTCCCGCGGCGAGGTGCCGCCGGGCGCCCAGTCGGTCGCCGAGAGCCGGACCGTCATCGGGCGGTCGTCCGGCCAGAGCGCGCGGACCGCGTCGAAGACCTCCAGCGGGAAGCGCAGCCGGTTCTCCAGGGAGCCGCCGTAGGCGTCGTCGCGGTGGTTGGTGAGCGGGGACAGGAAGCCGGACAGCAGGTAGCCGTGCGCGCAGTGCAGTTCCAGCAGGTCGAAGCCGCAGTCGGCGGCCCGCACGGTGGCGGCCTCGAAGTCGGAGCGGATCGCGGCGAGATCGGCGGCGGCCAGGGCGCGCGGGACGGCGGAGACGCCCGGCCGGTACGGCAGAGCGGAGGCGGCGACGAGCGGCCAGTTTCCCTCGGGCAGGGGGTCGTCCATGCCCTCCCACATCACGCGCGTCGATCCTTTGCGGCCGCAGTGGCCGAGCTGGACGCCCAGCGCGGTGCCGGGCGCGGACGTGTGGACGAAGTCGGCGATCCGCTTCCAGGCGGCGGCCTGCTCCGCCGTCCAGAGGCCGGCGCAGCCGGGGGTGATCCTGCCTTCGGCGGACACGCACACCATCTCGGTCATGACCAGGCCGGCCCCGCCGAGGGCTCGCGCGCCCAGGTGTACGAGGTGGAAGTCCCCCGGCACCCCGTCCCGCGCCGCGTACATGTCCATCGGTGAGACCACGACCCGGTTGCGCAGGGTCAGTCCACGCAGCGTGAAGGGGGTGAACATCGGCGGTGTTCCGTCTTCCGGGCAGCCGAAGTCCCGTTCCACCGCACGGGTGAAGCGGGCGTCGCGCAGCCGCAGGTTGTCGTGCGTCACCCGGCGGCTGCGGGTCAGCAGGTTGAAGGCGAACTGCCGGGCGGGCTGGTCGACGTAGCCCTCGATCTCCTCGAACCAGCGCATGCTGGCGGCCGCCGCCCGCTGGGTGCTTTCCACGGCGGGCCGCCGCGCCGCCTCGTACGCCGCGAGCGCCTCCGGTACCTCGTTCTCCGCGGCCACCGCCTCGGCGAGCGCGAGGGCGTCCTCGACGGCGAGCTTGGTGCCGGAGCCGATGGAGAAGTGCGCCGTATGTGCCGCGTCACCGAGCAATGTCACATTGCCATGTGACCACTGCTCGTTGACGACGGTACGGAAGCGGGTCCACGCCGAGCGGTTCCCGCGCAGCGGCCGTCCCCGCAGGGCCTCGCCGAAGATCTTGGCGCAGCGGGCCGCTGACTCGCTCTCGCCACAGAGGTCGAGGCCGGCCTCCCGCCACACCTCGTCCCGCATCTCGACGATCACGGTCGAGGCGTCGGCGGAGTACGGGTAGGCGTGCAGCTGCATCACCCCGTGCGCGGTCTCCGCGATCTCGAAGCGGAAGGCGTCGAAGGCGAAGTCCGCGGCCAGCCAGATGTAGCGGCAGCGCCCCGCGGTGACGGTCGGCCGGAAGTGCGCGGCGCCGCGCCGGCGGGTCGCGCTGTGCACCCCGTCCGCCGCGACCACCAGGTCGTACGCGCCGGCCAGCGCCCAGGCGTCCGACGCCTCCGTGCGCGGCCGCAGCCGGACCCCGAGGGCCGTGCAGCGCTCGTGCAGGATCTCCAGCAGCCGCCGCCGGCCGAGGGCGGCGAAGCCGTGGCCGCCGGAGGTCAGCAGGCGGCCCCGGTGGACCACCTCCACGTCGTCCCAGCGGACGAACTCGGCGCCGAGGGCGGCGTGGACGGCCGTGTCGGCGCGTTCGATGCCGCCGAGGGTCTCGTCGGACAGGACGACGCCGAAGCCGAAGGTGTCCTGTGGTGCCCCCCGCTCCCAGACCTCGACGGTGTGTCCCTGGCGGGCCAGCAGCGCGGCGGCGTACAGCCCTCCCGGTCCCCCGCCCACGACGGCGACCCGCATGGCGCGCGCGGACATGTGCCTACCTGCCCTTCCACTCCGGCGGCCGCTTCCCGGTGAAGGCCGCGTGGAACTCCGCGTAGTCCTGGCCGTGCATCAGCAGCGCCTGGGTGCTGGCGTCCAGCTCGACGGAGGCGGCCAGCGGCATGTCGAGCTCCGCCGTCAGCAGGGCCTTGGTCTGGGCGTAGGCGAGGGAGGGTCCGGCGGCGAGGTGGGCGGCCAGTTCGGTGGCCCGGGCGTCGGCCTTGCCCTCGTCGACCAGCTCGCTGAGCAGGCCGATCCGCTCCGCCTCGGGGGCGCGTACGGGTTCCCCGAGCATCAGCAGCCGGGTGGCGTGGCCGAGGCCGACGACCCGGGGCAGCAGGTAGGCGGCGCCCATGTCCCCGCCGGAGAGGCCGACGCGGGTGAACAGGAAGGCGAAGCGGGCGCTGGGATCCGCGATCCGGAAGTCGGCGGCGAGAGCGAGCACCGCTCCGGCGCCGGCGGCCACCCCGTGGACGGCGGCGATGACCGGGAAGGGGCATTCCCGGACGGCGCGGACCACCTGGCCGGTCATCCGGTTGAAGTCGAGGAGCTGGGCGGTGTCCATGGCGAGGGTGGCGCCGATGATCTCGTCCACGTCTCCGCCGGAGCAGAAGCCGCGCCCCTCGCCGGCCAGCACGAGGGCGCGTACGGAACGCTCACGTGTCAGTTCGGCGAGCAGATCGCGCAGGTCGGCGTAGGCGCCGAAGGTGAGCGCGTTCAGCTTGTCGGGGCGGTCGAGGGTGACGGTGGCCACGCCGTCCTGCCGGGTCACCCGCAGGTGGCGCCACCGTTCGGTCGCTGATGTGGAACCGGTGAAGGGGCTCACGAAGCCGACGGTATCACCGACTCGTGACCACCGTCACAGAAACGCAACAACGCTACGCGACCGGCTGCGCCGAGCGGCTGCGCGACCCGGCTGTGCCGAGCGGCTACACGAGCGGCTCCGCGAGCAGGGCGACGAGCACGGCCTTGATGGTGTGCAGGCGGTTCTCGGCCTCGTCGAAGACGACCGAGTGCGCGGACTCGAACACCTCGTCCGTCACCTCGAGCGACTCCAGCCCGTGCCGCTCGTGGACCTCGCGGGCGACCTTGGTGCCCAGGTCATGGAAGGCGGGCAGGCAGTGCAGGAACTTCACGTCCGCGTTCCCGGTCGCGCGCAGCACGTCCATGGTGACGGCGTACGGGGCCAGCGCGCCGATCCGCTCGTCCCAGACCTCCTTGGGCTCGCCCATCGAGACCCAGACGTCCGTGGCCACGAAGTCGGCCTGCGCCACACCCTCCGCGACCTCCTCGATGAGGGTGATCCGCGCCCCGCTGGCCGCCGCGAGCTCGCGCGCCCGCGCCACGACCCACTCGGCCGGCCAGTACTGCTTCGGCGCGACGATCCGTACGTCCATGCCGAGCAGCGCGCCGGTCACCAGGTACGAGTTGCCCATGTTGAAGCGGGCGTCCCCGAGGTAGGCGAAGGCGATGCGCTCCAGCGGCTTGGCGCAGTGCTCGGTCATGGTGAGCACGTCGGCGAGCATCTGGGTGGGGTGCCAGTCGTCCGTGAGGCCGTTGAAGACCGGCACGCCCGAGTGCGCGGCGAGTTCCTCGACGGCGTCCTGGCTATCGCCCCGGTACTCGATCCCGTCGAACATCCGGCCGAGCACCCGCGCCGTGTCCCGGACCGACTCCTTGTGGCCCATCTGCGAGCCGGAGGGGTCGAGGTACACGGTGTTCGCGCCCTGGTCGGCGGCGGCGACCTCGAAGGCGCAGCGGGTGCGCGTGGAGGTCTTCTCGAAGATCAGCGCGATGTTCTTGCCCTGGAGCCGCGGCCGCTCGGTACCGGCCTTCCTGGCCGCCTTGAGCTGGGCGGCGAGTTCGACCAGGCCGCGGAACTCGGCGGCGGTGAAGTCGAGCTCCTTGAGGAAACTGCGGCCGAAGAGGTCGGTGGCCATGGGGACACTCCTGGGGGGCGCTGACGGGACAGAACTGGAAGTATATACGATCCTCTGCATTGATATACATACGGGGAGACGTTCGGGCCTGGGCATTCGAGCGGGGCATTCGAGTGGGGGCATGCGGGCGGGGAGGCGTTCAAGCGGCGTCCCGCTCCACCGGACAGCTCATGCACCGCGGTCCGCCCCGCCCCCGCCCCAGTTCGCTGCCGGGGATCTCGATCACCTCGATGCCCTCCTTGCGCAGGTGCGTGTTGGTGGTGACGTTCCGCTCGTACGCGACCACCACCCCCGGCTCCACGGCCAGCACGTTGCATCCGTCGTCCCACTGCTCCCGCTCCGCCGCGTGCACGTCCTGCGTGGCGGTCAGCACCCGGAGCGCGTCCAGCCCGAGCGCGTGCGCGATCGCCCGGTGCATGTGCTCCGGCGCGTGGTCGGTGACCTCCAGCTCGCTCGGGCCCTTGCCCGGCCGGATCGTGTAGGAGCGCAGCATGCCCAGGCCCGCGTACTGCGTGAAGGTGTCCGCGTCCACCATCGTCATCACCGTGTCGAGGTGCATGAAGGCCCGCCGCTTGGGCATGTCGAGCGCCACGATGGTGGTGGCGGACCCGGCGGCGAACAGGCCGCGCGCGAGCATCTCCACCGCCTGCGGGGTGGTGCGCTCGCTCATCCCGATCAGCACGGCTCCGTTGCCGATGACCAGCACGTCCCCGCCCTCGATCGTCGACGGGTAGTCCTCCTGGCCCTGTGACCAGTAGTGGAAGGCGCCGGAGCCGGTGAAGAGGGGGTGGTGCTTGTAGATCGCCTCGAAGTGCACGGTCTCGCGCTGCCGGGCCGGCCAGCGCATGGCGTTGATGGACACCCCGTCGTAGATCCAGGCGGAGGTGTCCCGGGTGAAGAGGTGGTTGGGCAGCGGCCCCAGCAGGAAGCCGTCCAGGTCCAGGGCGTGGAAGAGCACCGAGATCGGTTCGGTGTGCCGCTCCAGGAACTCGCGCTTCGTCATGCCGCCGACCAGTGCCTCCGCCAGATCGGCCGAGGACAGTCCGTCGAAGACCGAGCGCAGGTGGTCGGTGGCGAGCGGCCCGTACTCCTTCTCGTCGAAGACCCGGTCCAGGACCAGGCGCCGGGCTTCGGTGATGTCGAGGGACTCGCGGAGCAGGTCGCCGAAGAGATGGACGTCGACGCCGCGGTCGCGGAGCACGTCCGCGAAACCGTCGTGCTCCTGGCGGGCCCGGCGCACCCACAGCACGTCGTCGAAGAGCAGGGCCTCCTTGTTGCTCGGTGTGAGCCGCTTCAGCTCCAGGTCGGGCCGGTGGAGGATGACGCGGCGAAGCCGCCCGGTCTCGGAGTCGACATGGAATCCCATGCCCTACAGATTCCCAGACCGTGCGGCTTTTTGACCTGGCGTCGGCTTCGCGGTCTCAGCGCAGGCCGAGAAGCGCCGTCGGGGCGCCGATCAGTTCCGGGGCGGTCAGTCCGAGCCTCGGGGCGACCACGTTCGGGATGCCGAAGTTGCTGCCGTCGGGCATCGACAGCGGGGCGCCGACGATCGCGCCGGGGCCGCGGGCGCGCAGGGTCGTGGCCGGGGAGTGCACGGAGCCCTCACCGTCCGTCTCGGGCGCTCCGGCCAGGTTCGGCACCGGGGAGGTGAGACGGGTGGCGCCGAGTTCGGTGGCGATCGGCACCACCGGCAGCAGCGGGCTGGGAAGCAGGTCGCCCGTGTGGTGGCGCGGGGCCTCGGGGGCGCCGACGATCGGGACCGGCACCGTCGTGGCCAGACGCGGGGCGGTCAGGCCCAGGGTGGTCTCGACGGCGTCCAGGGGGACACCCACCGGAACCGAGTCGGCCACGGCCGGGGAGGCCGCGCCGGCCGCGGCCATACAGGTCAAGAGCGCCGCAATGCTTCCGCGCGCGGTCATCTTCATAGGTGACGTTCCGTCCTTCCAGGGTCGCGGACACTCCGCTGCCCTGGATGAACGATCCCGCCGGTGGCTTTCCCGGAGTTCTCCGGGAAAGTTCCCCCATACGACCTAATTCGCGGCCGTACGGGGGCCGCCGCTTTACGGCGTGTGCCTCTGTCAGAGCCGGGGGTCGACCGGCTCCGACTCCAGGGCGAGCACGGCGAAGACCGCCTCGTGGACCCGCCACAACGGCTCCGCCGCCGCCAGCCGGTCCAGCGCCTCCAGGCCGAGCGCGTACTCGCGCAGCGCGAGCGAGCGTTTGTGTCCCAGGAAGCGGCCGCGCAGTCGCTCCAGGTGGTCCGGACGCGTGTACTCCGGGCCGTAGATGATCCGCAGGTACTCACGCCCGCGCACCTTGACCCCCGGCTGGACCAGCCGGCCCTTGGCGTCCCGGGCGTACGCCTGGAGCGGCTTGACGACCATGCCCTCGCCGCCGGCCGCCGTCAGCTCCAGCCACCAGTCGGTGCCCGCCCGTACGGACGCCTCGTCGCCGGTGTCCACGTAGACCCGGGCGGTGCGGCGCAGCAGGCCCCCGCCGGCCGTCTCGTCGGCCAGGGCGAGCCGGTCCAGCCAGGCGAGCTGCTCGTCGTGCGGTACGGCCGCCAGCGAGCGGCCGGCCGCCGCGAGCAGCTGGAACGGCGCGAAGCGTACGCCGTCCAGCCCGTCGGTGGTCCAGCAGTAGCGCCGGTAGGCCTCGGTGAAGGCGGCCGCGTCCTCGGACCTGCCGCGCTGGCGCTCCAGCAGGGCTCCGGTGTCGATGCCCCGGGCCGCGGCCGCCTCCAGGGCGGCGAGGGCGTCGGGGAAGACGGCGCGGGAGGCGGCGCCCACGGCGGCGTACTGGTTGCGCAGCAGGCCGGTGGACTTCAGCGACCAGGGCAGCAGTTCCCCGTCGAACAGCAGCCAGTCGGTGGCCAGCTCCTCCCACAGGCCCGCGGCGCCGACCGCGGAGCGCAGCCGGGCGAGGAACTCCTCGGTGACCTCCGGGTCCTGGAAGAAGGGCCGCCCGGTGCGGGTGTAGAGGGAGCCGGTGGGCCCTTCGGCGCCGAAGCGCTCGCGGGCGGCGTCGGCGTCCTTGCACAGCAGGACGGTGGCGCGGGAGCCCATGTGCTTCTCCTCGCACACGACCCGCTCGATGCCGTCCGCGCGGTACTGCGCGAAGGCCTCGGCCGGGTGCTCCAGCCAGCCCTCCTGCCCCGAGGTGGCCGTGGGCGCCATGGTCGGCGGCAGGTACGGGACCAGGCGGGGGTCGACCGCGAAGCGGCTCATGACCTCCAGGGCGGCCGCCGCGTTCTCCTCGCGCACGGTGACGTTGCCCAGGTGCCGGGTCTCCACGATCCGCCGCCCGTGGACGTCGGCCAGGTCGAGGGGGCGGCCGTCATGACCTCCGGGGACCTCGGTGACGAGCGGCTTGACCGGCTCGTACCAGACCTTCTCGGCCGGTACGTCGACCAGTTCGCGCTCGGGCCAGCGCAGGGCGGTCATCCGGCCGCCGAAGACGGCGCCGGTGTCGAGGCAGATGGTGTTGTTGATCCAGGTGGTGTCCGGGACCGGGGTGTGGCCGTAGACCACCACCGCCTTGCCGCGGTAGTCCTCGGCCCACGGGTAGCGCACGGGCAGGCCGAACTCATCGGTCTCGCCGGTGGTCTCGCCGTAGAGGGCGTGCGAGCGGACCCGGCCGGAGGTGCGCCCGTGGTACTTCTCGGGCAGCCCGGCGTGGCAGACCACGAGCTTGCCGCCGTCGAGGACGTAGTGGCTGACCAGGCCGGCGATGAACTCCCGTACCTCGTCCACGAACTCCTGCGGCTCGCGCGCGAGCTGCTCGACGGTCTCGGCGAGGCCGTGGGTCTGCTGGACCTTGGAGCCCTTGAGGTAACGGCCGAGCTTGTTCTCGTGGTTCCCCGGCACGCACAGGGCGTTGCCGGACGCGACCATGCCCATGACGCGGCGCAGCACGCCGGGGCTGTCCGGGCCACGGTCGACGAGGTCGCCGACGAAGACGGCGGTACGGCCCGCGGGGTGGGCGCCGTTCTCGTAGCCGAGCTTGGCGAGCAGGGTCTCCAGTTCGGAGGCGCAGCCGTGGATGTCGCCGATGATGTCGAAGGGGCCGGTGAGGTGGGTGAGGTCGTTGAACCGCTTCTCCAGGACGACCTCGGCCGACTCGGCCTCCTCCACCGAGCGCAGCACGTGCACCTTGCGGAAGCCCTCGCGCTCCAGTCCGCGCAGCGAGCGGCGCAGCTCGCTGCGGTGGCGCTGGATGACGCGGCGGGGCAGGCCGGCCCGGTCGGGACGGGCCGCGTTGCGCTCGGCGCAGACCGCTTCGGGCATGTCGAGGACGATGGCGATGGGCAGTACGTCGTACTCGCGGGCCAGCTTCACGAGCCGGCGGCGCGACTCCGGCTGCACGCTGGTGGCGTCCACGACGGTGAGGCGGCCGGCGGCGAGGCGCTTGCCGGCGATGTGGTGCAGGACCTCGAAGGCGTCCTTGCTGGCGCTCTGGTCGTTCTCGTCGTCGGCGACGAGCCCCCGGCAGAAGTCGGAGGAGAGGATCTCGGTGGGCTTGAAGTGCTTGCGGGCGAAGGTGGACTTGCCCGATCCGGTGGCCCCGACCAGGACGACGAGGGACAGGTCGGTGACGGGAAGGACGCGGTGGGTCCGGGCCTCGGTGGCTGCGTCGGTGGCGGTGTCGGTGTCGGTGTCGGTGTCGGTGTCGGTGTCGGTCATGCTGCCCGGCCCTCCTTCGGGGTCTCGGTGGTACGGGTGAAGACGGCCATCTGGGTCGGCGGTCCGACCTCGGGGTCGTCGTCCCCGACGGGCACGTACGCGACGGCGTACCCGTGCCGGTCGGCGACCTGGCCGGCCCAGGTCCGGAACTCCTCGCGGGTCCACTCGAAGCGGTGGTCGCGGTGGCGGACCTGTCCGGCGGGCAGGGAGTCCCAGCGGACGTTGTACTCGACGTTCGGCGTGGTCACGAGGACCGTGTGCGGACGGGCCGAACCGAACACGGCGTATTCGAGCGCGGGCAGGCGCGGCAGGTCCAGGTGCTCGATCACCTCGCTGAGCACGGCCGCGTCGTACCCGGCCAGCCGCTTGTCGGTGTACGCGAGCGAACCCTGGAGGAGCTGGACGCGGGAACTCTGCCGCTCCCCCATCCGTTCCAGCCGCAGCCGCTTGGCCGCCGTGTTCAGCGCCCGCACGGACACGTCCACGCCGACGATCTCGGTGTACGCCGGGTCCTTGAGCAGCGCCTGCACCAGCTGGCCCTGCCCGCAGCCCAGATCCAGCACGCGCTGGGCCCCGGCATCGCGCAGGGCGGCGAGGATCGCGTCGCGCCGCAGCACCGCGAGCGGCAGCGGCCGCTCCTCCGTGTCCCGTGCCTCGTCGACGGCGTTGTCGAGTTCCTCGGCCTCGCTTCCGTCGGCCTCGGCGAGACGGGCCAGTTCCAGGCGCTCCAGGGCGTCCTGGGTGAGCCGCTTGTGGCGGGCGAGGTAGCGGGCGGTGATGAGCTGGTGCTCGGGGTGCGCCGGCAGCCAGCCGTCTCCGGCGCGCAGCAGCTTGTCGACCTCGTCGGGGGCGATCCAGTAGTGCTTGGCGTCGTCGAGGACGGGCAGCAGGACGTACAGCTGGCGCAGGGCGTCGTCGAGCTTCAGCTCGCCCTCCAGGACGAGCCGTACGTAGCGGCTGTCGCCCCACTCGGGGAACTGCTCGTCGAGCGCGACGGGCTCGGTCCGTACGGAGTCCCAGCCGAGCGGGCCGAACAGCCGGTGCACCAGCTCCGCGCCGCCCCGGGCGGGCAGCGCCGGGATCTCGATCCGCAGCGGGCGCGGCTGCCCGGGCAGTTCGGGCCGGGCCGTGCACTGGCCCGCCAGGGCGCTGCGGAATACGCCGCTGAGCGCGACGGCGAGCAGGGAGGAGGCGGCGTACGGCCGGTCGTTGACGTACTGCGCGAGCGCGGCGTCGGGTGCTCCGCCCCGGCCCTTGCCCTGGCCGCGCCGCACGAGCGCGACGGGATCCACCTCCAGGAGCAGGGCCGCCGTGCACCGTTCGGCCGTGGCCTCGGGGTAGAACACGTGGGCGGTGCCGTGGGAGGTGGAGAACGCCTGCGCCTTCCCGGGATGCTTGTGCAGCAGGAAGCCCAGGTCGGTGGCGGGTCGTTCGGGGATGCCGGTGGTGGAGATCGTCAGGAACACACGGCCGATTGTCGCCGGTCACGCGCCCTGTCTGCCTCTGGTTTTCCTCAGGCCAAGGCCGCTCCGAGGGCGGCGATCCGGTCCGGGCCCACGCGGCAGCAGCCGCCGAGGAGGCGGGCGCCCGTGGCCCGCCAGGCGGGCACGTCCCACGCCGCGGGCGTCGGCGGGGGGTGCCACTGCCGGGCGGTCGCGTCCCAGACGGAGCCGTCGTTGGGGTACGCCAGCAGCGGCTTGTCCGTGACCGGGGCGGCCGCCCGCAGGGCGGGCAGTACGTCCGCCGGGTCGCAGCAGTTGACGCCGACCGCGATCACCTCCGGGGCGTGGGCGGCGAGGGCGAAGGCCTCGGTGAGGGGCTGGCCGGCCCGGGTGCGGTCGCCCGCGACGGTGTAGCTCAGCCAGGCGCGGGCGCCCGTCCCCGCCAGGACGTCCAGCAGGGCCTCGGCCTCGTCGGTGTCCGGGACGGTCTCCAGGGCCAGGACGTCCGGCCCCGCCTCCAGCAGGGCCTCGATCCGGGGGCGGTGGAAGGCGGCCAGCTCGCGCACGCTCAGCCCGTACCGCCCGCGGTACTCCGAACCGTCCGCCAGGACCGCCCCGTACGGGCCCACCGAGGCCGCCACCCAGACCTCGTGGTCCGCCGCCCGCGCCGCACGGGCGGCCACGGCGACGCCCCGGCGCAGCAGGGCGGCGGCCTCGTGGCCGACCTGGTAGGTAGCGGTGATCAGTACCTCCGCGCCGGCCCGGACGTACGCCGTGTGGGCGGCCTCCACCTGGTCCGGCCGCTCGGCGAGCACCCGGCCGGTCCAGAGGCCGCCGGACAGGTCGCAGCCCTGGGCGGTGAGCTGGTTGCTCAGCCCGCCGTCCAGGAGCACGGCCCGGTGGGCGAGGGATTCGGCGAGGGGGCCGGTCGCTCGGGGCATCGGTTCCGCTGCTCCTTTCCGGGGACGGACTCAGCCGAGCTGGGAGAGCACCTGGGAGGAGATCAGCTCCAGGTGGTCCAGGTCGTCGAGGTCGAGCAGCTGGAGGTAGGTGCGGGAGGAGCCGATGGCGGAGTAGGTGCCGATCTTCTCGACGACCTCGGCCGGGGAACCGGCCAGGCCGTTGGCCTTCAGCTCGTCCACCTCGCGGCCGATGGCGGCGGCCCGGCGGGCGACCTCGGCGTCGTCCTTGCCCACGCACACCACGAGCGCGTTGGAGTAGACGAGTTCGCCGGCCTTGCGGCCCGCCTCCTCGGCCGCCTCGCGGACCCGGCCGAACTGCCGCTCGCTGTCGGCGACCGAGGCGAACGGCATGTTGAACTCGTCCGCGTACCGGGCGGCGAGGCGCGGGGTGCGCCGTGCGCCGTGGCCGCCGACGAGGACGGGCACCTTGGCCTGGGCCGGCTTGGGCAGGGCCGGGGAGTTCTCCACCTGGTAGTGGCTGCCCCGGTGGTCGAAGGTGGCGCCGGGCTCGGTCGCCCACAGGCCGGTGACGATGGCCAGCTGCTCCTCCAGTCGGGCCATGCGCTCCGCCGGGAAGGGAATCCCGTACGCCTTGTGCTCCTCTTCGAACCAGCCCGCGCCAAGGCCGAGTTCGACCCGGCCGCCGGACATCTGGTCGACCTGCGCCACCTGGATGGCGAGCACGCCGGGCAGCCGGAAGGTGCCGGCCGTCATCAGCGTGCCCAGCCGGATCCGCTTGGTCTCGCGGGCCAGGCCCGCGAGGGTGATCCAGGCGTCGGTGGGACCGGGCAGCCCGTCGGCGGATCCCATCCTCAGGTAGTGGTCCGAGCGGAAGAACGCGTCAAAGCCCAGGTCCTCGGTGGCCTTGGCGACGCTCAGGAGGGTGTCGTAACTCGCACCCTGCTGGGGTTCGGTGAAAATGCGGAGATCCATGCCCCCATCCTGCCCCTCCCACCCCTGCCGGGTGAATCTGCGTCAACCGGGAGGCCTGCCCTCCGCCTCGCCAGTGACCAGCGCGGAAGGGGATCGTTGGCTCGGACGGAGCCGGACCGCCCGGCCCGCGCGCCGGCGGCCTCTCGCCGGTGCGTCCACCGCCCCCTTCCGCACCGGAAGGGCCAGGGCCGAGGAGGCCGCCATGTCCCACGAGTCCGTGCCGGAGACCCGCCGACAGAACGGACAGACCGGACAGGCAGCGCACGACCACGCACGCCACGAGTCCGCGGAACCCGCCCAGGGCGGCGCGCCGAAGGGCCTGCTGCAGCAGATGGAAGAGCTGATGGCGGCGCTGAACGCCGACCTGTCCCAGCTCGATGCCGACCTCCAGCAGAGCGAGCGCCCGCAGAGCGAGCCTCAGCCCGACCGGTCCTTCTGAGCGTGCGAGGGTCCCGCCGCGCGCGGCGGGACCCGGACCCCGAACCGCTCAGGCCACGCCCGATGCGGACCCCCGCTCCCGGACCGTCATCCGGCGCAGCAGTCCCCGTACCCGGTCGCTCGACTCGTCCGCCGCGTCGATCGACTCTATGCACTGCCAGTACAGGCCCTCTTCGTCCGTCCCGCAGGCCACTCCGACGAGCGCTATCCCGACCTCGCCGAGCAGCGCCTGGAGTCCGAGCAGCGCCTGGCGCACATCCGCCACCTCGGTCAGCTGCTCCGCGCGCGGCGGCCGCTCGGGTGCGCTGCCCTCACCGCGCAGCGCCGCCCGGTCGATCACCCCGCAGCCTCTGCCTCCCGCTTCTCCCAGTCCCCGTGCCTCCGCTCTGAGCTCCGGCGGCCCGGTGACCGCCAGCCAGCCGCCTATCCCCTGGGCGAGCGCCTGGGCCTGCCAGGCCTCGCCCACGATGTCCCACGCAGCCCCGCTCTGTGCCAGCGCGTGCCGGCCGGCCGCGATGAGCCGTACCGCATCCATATGCCGTCCCCCGTCCGCACGACATCCCGCCGTTCTCCACTACCCAGAGTGAAGGCAACGAGCCAGTAAAGCCAGGGGTATTCGGAAATCTGTGGACACAAACATGGTTGTGGACAGCGCCATCACTCCGAAGAGTGACGATTCGGTGTTCCATCGTGCCCCGGCGGACCCGTCACCGGAAACCGGAGCTCGTTCCTCTCGATCTTCGCGGCGAGAGCGTCCAGCACATCCACCCCGAGAACCTCACAGAATTGCAGCAGGTACGCGAGCACATCGGCCACCTCGTCGGCCACCTTGTGCGCGGTTTCCGGCTTGTCCATCACCGCCGCCGACTGCTCAGGCGTCAGCCACTGGAAGATCTCGACCAGTTCGGACGCCTCGACGCTCAAGGCCACGGCCAGGTTCTTGGGCGTGTGGTACGGGCCCCAGTCCCGGGCCGCCGCGAAATCCGCCAGCCGCCGCTGGAGTTGGTACAGCCGCTCCCCCCGCGGGGCATCCTGCCTGTCGTTCATGAGGACAGGTCTACCACCGAGACGCCCGGCAGGCCCCGCGCGGTTCCCGCCGCGTCCTCTCCCACCGCCGCCACCAGCCGGATGTGGCCGCGCCCGCCGGACAGCAGGGCCAGGCGCAGCAGTTCGGCGCTCTGCCGCCGGTCCAGACCGCGGTCGAGACCGTCGGCCAGTACGGTCAGGGCCTGCCGCGCGGAGAGCATCTCGGCGGCCGGATCCACGGCGAGCACCCCCGGCCCGGTGAGCAGGACGAGCGCCAGCCCGAGGAAGCGGAGCTCGCCCGCGCCGAGCCGGCCGAACCACGTCGCGGGCCGGTCGGGTCCGCGGTCCAGCAGGGCCGACAGGAGGCCGTCGCCGTCGGCCCCGGCGTCCGGGCTGCGGACGTCCAGCGCGGCCACCGGTCCCGCGCAGCCGGTACGCGCCGCCTCGGCCAGCAGCGCGTGGCGGGTGCCGCACTCGTGGCGGGTCCGGCGCAGTACGTCGGCCAGGTTGGCGCAGTCGCGCCGCAGCCGGCCGTCCCCGGGCGGGACGGGTGCCCGCATCCGCTCCGGGCGGGGGTCGCAGGCGAACACCGAGCGCAGAGCGACCACCACCTGCTCGGCGGCGGCCAGGACGCGGCGCTGTCCGGGGGTGGATCCGGCGACGCGCAGCGGCAGCAGGGCGGTGCCGAGCCGGTCGTCCGGCAGCGGGGCGCGCGTCACGCCGATGGTGCCGCCGGTCAGCCAGGCGGCCTGGACGGAGCGTCGGCGGGGGTCGAGCAGGGCGGTGCTGAACAGGATCTGACCGTCCTGCGAGAGCCGTTCGCCGACGACGCGCAGCGCGGGCTCGGCCTGTACGGCGAGGTCGAGGCGGACGGGGCCGACCGGACCGTCGACCACGCAGCCGATCCGGAAGCCGCGCCGCCCGTCCGCGTCGGGCCGGGCCCGTTCGGGCACCCGGGCCAGGGGGTCGGGGAACACCTCCTCCAGCGGGATCCCGGAGCCGAGCCCGGCGAGGGCCTCGTAGGCGGCGAGGGCCTGGGACTTGCCGCTGCCGCTCGATCCGGCGAAGAGGGTCACGGGGCCCAGTGGGAACACGGCCGCGCGGTGTGGCCCGAAGGCGGACAGCCGTAACTCGGTGACGCTGGGGCGCAGCTGACCCCCTGCGGGGACGGCGGGCCGTGCGGGAGTGTCGGTCGCGGCGGCGGCGCCGGGCCGCGGCGCGTCCAGGATGGCGTCCATGGCCGGACGGTACGGGCCGCCGGGGCGTCCGGGGGCCCGGCGAACCGTTCCGTCGCCACGACCTTCCTACGATCGGGGGACGGCGGCTGCCGCGATCCCCTCGACCTCGGTCCCGACGGGCGCGAGCAGGAAGACGTTCCTGTCGACCCGGTGCATGCCGCTGCCGAGGCCGAAGACCACACCGCTGCTGAAGTCCAGGATCCGCTTGGCGACTTCGCTGTCCGCGCCCGTGAGGTCGAGCAGGACCGGGATCTGCGCGATCAGGTACTCCGCCACCTCCCGCGCGTCCGCGAAGATCTGAACCCGGATCACGACGAAGCGCCGCTGCTCCGCGGCGGACGCCCCGGGACTCGCGGGAATCGTGCGGTGGTCCACCCGGGAGGGCCACTCGTTGCGACTGCGCAGGGGTACCACCTGCGCGAGTCCCTCCCACTGTTCGTCCGTGACGTCGTACCTGCTCACCGGGCCGCCTCGGCCGTGCGCTTCATGTGCATCCCGCCATCCTCTCCCGTTTCACCCGTTCAGCCCAACACCGACACGAAGCACGTAGGGCCGCCGCCATGACCGAGGGCTACCAGGTCCGCGCCGTGAGCGACATCGCGGGCGCCGGTCCCGCCCCAGCGGGCAACCCCCGGGCCCGGCGCCCGGGCCTCGACCCGTCGGCCGCGGCAGCGCGCCGACGCGATCCGCGACCGCGCCCAGATGCCGGCCGCGGCGGAACAGTTGTTCACGGAGTGCGATCCGCGCGCCCTGACGACGGACCGGATCGCCAAGGCCGCCGGGGTGGGCCGGGCCACGCTCTACCACCGCTTCCCGGACCCCGCTTCCATCTCCGCCGTCGAGCACCTGGAGCGGCATCTTCCGCTGACGCTCGGCACTACGGCGGGGCAGGACCGGTTCGCCGGGGCCGCCTACCGGTACTGGGCGCGTGCACGCGGGGTACTCCCCCCGGATCGAATGGGTTAGGTTAGGCATACCTAACCCGCTCCGGATGAGGGAGAGACCCGCATGCGCCTGCCCGGTGCCTCCGCCGCCACGCCCGCCGACCCGCCCGCGACCCGCCCCACCGACGCCGAGCGGGTCCGGTCCGTCCTGGCCGCCGCCCACTCGATGACCGTGGTCACCGACGGCGTCCGCACCGAGGTCCGCCACCTCGACGGCAGCGACGTCCTCGGCCGGCTGCACCTGCACCCCGCCGCGCCCGCCGCAGGACATCCCACCTCTCCGCCGGACGACGCCCGTCCCGCGATCCGGCTGGAGTTCACCGACATCGCCCCGACCCCCGTACGCGACCGGGTCCGCGCCCGCGTCACCGTCCTCGGGCACCTCCTCACCCCCTACGAGACCCCGTACGGGCCCTTCGCCGACGAGGGAGCCGCAGGGCCCACGGGCAGCACCTGCGTGGAGTACGGCCAGGCGGTCCTGGAGACCGCGGAGGGAGTCGCGTACATCGGGCTGGAGGAACTCGACGAGGCCTGGCCCGACCCGCTCGCCCCCTACGAGGCGGGCATGCTCACCCACCTCCTCGACGAGCACCCCGAGCTGGTCACCCTGCTGCTGCGCCTGGTCCGGCCGGCGCCCTCGGCGGCGGTCGTGCGCGCGCTGCCGCTCGCCCTGGACCGGTACGGGATCACCCTGCGCCTGGAGGAGCGGCGCGGCCACCGCGACGTCCGGCTGGCGTTCCCCTCGCCGCTGGACGACGTCGAGCAGTCGGGCGCCCAGATCCAGGCCCTCCTGAGCGCTGCCCGGCGGCGTTCCCACCACAACACGCTGCCCGCCTGAACCGAACCCGGCACCGCGCGCAAACGACGGAATACCCTCCGCTTCGGCCCCGTTGGGACGACCATGAAGGCAATCGCGTACAGCGCATACGGAAGTCCCGCCCGCCTGGAGCTGGTTGACGCGCCGGAGCCCAAGGTCGG
This sequence comes from Streptomyces sp. NPDC003042, assembly GCF_053591315.1. Lineage (NCBI taxonomy): Bacteria > Bacillati > Actinomycetota > Actinomycetes > Kitasatosporales > Streptomycetaceae > Streptomyces > Streptomyces sp. NPDC003042. The sequence goes on along the minus strand of NZ_JBSFTP010000003.1, from coordinate 143,588 downwards.
CCCCAGCGAGGTGCTCATCCGCGTCAAGGCCGCCGGGGTCAACCCCGTGGACTGGAAGCTCGCCGCCGGATTCCTCGGCGAAGTCCTCGAGGTCCGCCACCCGGTCATCCCCGGCTGGGACGTCTCCGGCATCGTGGAGGCCGTCGGCCCGGACACCGACGACTACGCCGTCGGCGACGAGGTGTACGGCTACGTCCGCAAGGAATGGGTCGAGCTCGGCACGTACGCCGAGCTGGTGGCCGCTCCCGTGCGCACCATCGCCCACAAGCCGCGCTCGCTGACCTTCGAGGAGGCCGCGGGCCTTCCGCTCGCCGGGCTCACCTCCTACCAGGCCATCACCCGCGCGGGCGTCACGGCCGGCCAGACCGTCGTCATCCACTCGGCCGCCGGCGGCACCGGTTCGCTGGGCGTGCAGATCGCGGTCGCCCTCGGCGCGCGGGTCATCGGCACGGCGGGCGCGCACAACCACGACTACCTGCGCACGCTGGGCGCCGAACCGGTGCTCTACGGGGACGGCGTCGCCGACCGGATCCGCGCGCTGGCCCCCGAGGGTGTCGACGCGGGACTCGACTTCTACGGCGAGGGCGGCGTCGAGCTCCTCCAGTCGCTGGTCCGCGAAGGAGCCCCGGTGATCTCCATCGCCGACAACGACGCCGGATCCAAGGGTGCCAAGCACATCTGGGCCCGCGCCGACACCGCCGTCCTGGCCGCCCTCGCGGACCTGGCCGACACGGGGCGGCTCACCGTCAACGTGGAGCACGTCCTGCCGCTGGCGAACGCCGCCGAGGCGTGGAAGCTGAGCGCGACCGGCCGGACCCGGGGCAAGATCGTCCTCACGGTTTGAGCTTTCGGGCACGGGTGGGCCCGGGGGCGAGCCCGCTCCCTGCGGGCCCGCCGGGGCCGGGCCGGGCGGTCTGACCTGGGAGTGCGAGATCACATCCGGCGGTTATGGTCTCGAATGAGCGGCCCCCCTAGCATTCGAGTCATGACGGTCCAGCCTGACGACGGGCTCTCCCTGGCCGCCGAGTTTCCTGACGCGACACATGAGCAGTGGCAGCGCCTGGTTGAAGGCGTACTGCGCAAGTCGGGCAAGGAAGTATCCGGCGAGGCAGCGGAAGCAGCGCTGTCCACGAAGCTCGAAGACGGGCTCATCACCCGCCCGCTCTACACCGCGCGTCCTGACGGGGACGGCGTCGACACCGGTTTCCCCGGTTTCCCCGGCTTCGCGCCCTTCGTGCGCGGAGGTGCCCCCGCGGGCACCAGCGCGTCCGGGTGGGACGTACGGCAGCGGCTCACGGGCAGTGACCCGGTACGGGTGAACGAGGCTGCCCTCGCGGACCTCGAGAACGGGACCACCTCCCTCTGGCTGACCGTCGGCCAGGGCGGTCTCCCGGCCGGCGGACTGTGCCGGGCACTGGACGGCGTCTACCTCGACCTGGCCCCCGTCACCCTCGACGCCGGAGCCGGATACGCCGACGCCGCACGGGCGTTGCTCGACCTGTACACCGAGCGCGAGGTGTCCCCCGACGCCGCCCGCGCCGCGCTCGGCATCGACCCGCTGGGCCACGAGGCCCGCACCGGCGAGGCCCTGGACCTGGCGCCCGCGGCCGAACTGGCCCGTGAGACCGCCGCCGCCTGGCCCGGCGTACGGGCCATGACCGTGGACGCCCTGCCGTACCACGAGGCGGGCGGCTCGGCCGCCGAGGAGCTGGGGCTGTCCCTGGCCACCGGGGTCGCCTACCTGCGGGCCCTGACGGAGGCCGGCCTCACCACCGAGGCGGCCCTCGGGCAGCTGGAGTTCCGTTACGCCGCGACCGCCGACCAGTTCCTCACCATCGCCAAGCTGCGCGCCGCCCGGCGCCTGTGGGCCCGGGTCGCCGAGGCCTGCGGCGCCCCCGACGCGGGCGCCCAGCGGCAGCACGCCGTCACCTCGCCGGTGATGATGACCCGCCGCGACCCGTGGGTGAACATGCTGCGCACCACCGTCGCCTGCATGGCGGCGGGCGTGGGCGGTGCGGACGCGGTCACCGTGCTCCCCTTCGACAACGAGCTGGGCCTGCCGGACGCCTTCGCGCGCCGGATCGCCCGCAACACCTCCACGATCCTGCTGGAGGAGTCGCACCTGGCCAAGGTGATCGACCCGGCCGGCGGCTCGTACTACGTGGAGCAGCTGACCGACGAACTCGCGCACGTGGCCTGGGAGTTCTTCCAGACCGTCGAGCGGGCGGGCGGCCAGGCGGCCGCCCTGCGCTCCGGGCTGGTCGCGGACCGGCTCGCCGCCACCTGGGCCGCGCGCTCCAAGAAGCTGGCCACGCGCCGCGAACCGATCACCGGCGTCAGCGAGTTCCCGCTGCTGTCGGAGAAGCCGGTCGTACGCGAGCCCGCGCCCGCGGGAGCCACCGGCGGACTGCCGCGCGTCCGGCGCGACGAGGCGTACGAGGCCCTGCGCGCCCGGAGTGACGCGCACCTGGCCGCCACCGGCGCCCGCCCGCGGATCTTCCTCGCCGCCCTCGGCCCGGCGTCCGCGCACACCGCGCGGGCCACCTTCGCCTCGAACCTGTTCCAGGCGGGCGGCACCGAACCGGTGCACGACCCCGTCTCGGTGGATCCGGCGACGGCCGCCGCGGCGTACGCGGCGAGCGGCGCCGACGGCATGGCGGTGCTGTGCTCCAGCGACGGGCTGTACGAGGAGCAGGCCGGGGCGGTGGCCGCCGCCCTGCGCGAGGCCGGCGCGACGACCGTGTTCCTCGCCGGCCGGCCCGGCACCGCCGAGCAGGCCGCGGACGAGTACGTCTTCGCCGGCTGCGACGCGGTCGCCGTGCTGTCCCGCGTACTCGATCGGATGGGAGTAGCGTCTTGAGCGGCACCGGAATCCCCGATTTCTCCGAGCTCGCGCTCGGCGGCCACGACTCCGCCGGGTCCGAGGACCAGTGGCGCGCGGCGGTGAAGGAGTCCACCGGGACCGCCACGGGCGACCTTCTGTGGGAGACCCCCGAGGGCATCGGCGTCAAGCCGCTGTACACCGGGCGGGACCTGGAGGGCCTGGACTTCCTGGCGACGTACCCGGGAGTGGCCCCGTACCTGCGCGGCCCGTACCCGACGATGTACGTCAACCAGCCCTGGACGATCCGGCAGTACGCCGGTTTCTCCACGGCGGAGGAGTCCAACGCCTTCTACCGGCGCAACCTCGCCTCCGGCCAGAAGGGCCTGTCGGTCGCCTTCGACCTGCCGACCCACCGCGGCTACGACAGCGACCACCCCCGGGTGACGGGCGATGTCGGCATGGCGGGTGTGGCGATCGACTCGATCTACGACATGCGGCAGCTGTTCGAGGGGATCCCGCTGGACAAGATGTCGGTGTCGATGACGATGAACGGCGCGGTGCTGCCGGTCCTCGCCCTCTACATCGTGGCGGCGGAGGAGCAGGGCGTCTCCCCCGACAAGCTCGCCGGGACCATCCAGAACGACATTCTCAAAGAGTTCATGGTCCGCAACACCTACATCTATCCGCCGAAGCCCTCGATGCGGATCATCTCCGACATCTTCTCCTTCACCTCGCAGAAGATGCCGCGCTACAACTCCATCTCCATCTCCGGGTACCACATCCAGGAGGCGGGGGCCACGGCCGACCTGGAGCTGGCGTACACCCTCGCGGACGGGGTGGAGTACCTGCGGGCCGGGCAGGCCGTCGGGCTGAACGTGGACGCCTTCGCGCCGCGGCTGTCGTTCTTCTGGGCGATCGGCATGAACTTCTTCATGGAGGTCGCGAAGCTGCGCGCCGCGCGCCTGCTGTGGGCGCGCCTGGTCAAGCAGTTCGACCCGCAGAACGCCAAGTCCCTGTCGCTGCGCACCCATTCGCAGACCTCGGGCTGGTCGCTGACGGCGCAGGACGTCTTCAACAACGTGACGCGCACGTGCGTCGAGGCGATGGCTGCGACCCAGGGACACACCCAGTCGCTGCACACCAACGCCCTCGACGAGGCGCTCGCGCTGCCGACGGACTTCTCCGCGCGCATCGCCCGCAACACCCAGCTGCTGCTCCAGCAGGAGTCGGGCACCTGCCGCTCGATCGACCCGTGGGGCGGCAGCGCGTACGTCGAGAAGCTGACGTACGACCTGGCCCGGCGGGCCTGGCAGCACATCCAGGAGGTCGAGGCGGCCGGCGGTATGGCGCAGGCCATCGACGCGGGCATCCCGAAGCTGCGCGTGGAGGAGGCCGCGGCCCGGACGCAGGCGCGGATCGACTCGGGCCGCCAGCCGGTGATCGGCGTCAACAAGTACCGCGTGGAGACCGACGAGCGGATCGACGTCCTCAAGGTCGACAACTCCTCCGTGCGCACGCAGCAGATCGCCAAGCTGCGGCGGCTGCGCGAGGAGCGCGACGAGGCGCTGACGCAGGACGCGCTGCGGGCGCTGACGAACGCCGCCGAGCGCGGTGCCGGTCAGGGCATGGAGGGCAACCTCCTGGCGCTGGCGGTGAACGCGGCGCGGGCGAAGGCGACCGTCGGGGAGATCTCCGACGCGCTCGAGAAGGTGTACGGGCGGCACGCGAGCCAGATCCGTACGATTTCGGGTGTGTACCGCACCGAGGCAGGAGAGTCCCCGTCCGTGGAACGCACCCGCACGCTCGTCGACCGGTTCGAGGAGGCGGAGGGCCGGCGCCCGCGCATCCTGGTCGCCAAGATGGGCCAGGACGGGCACGACCGGGGGCAGAAGGTCATCGCGACCGCCTTCGCCGACCTGGGCTTCGACGTGGACGTCGGCCCGCTGTTCCAGACCCCCGCGGAGGTGGCCCGCCAGGCCGTCGAGGCGGACGTCCACGTGGTGGGCGTCTCGTCGCTGGCGGCCGGCCACCTGACCCTCGTACCGGCGCTGCGCGAGCAGCTGGCGGAGGAGGGGCGCGAGGACATCATGATCGTGGTGGGCGGGGTCATCCCGCCGGCGGACGTGCCGACGCTGCTGGAGATGGGCGCGACCGCGGTCTTCCCGCCGGGCACGGTCATCCCGGACGCGGCCCACGACCTGGTGACGCGGCTCGCCGCGGAACTGGGCCACGAGCTGTAGGCGGCCGCGCGGATGCCTCCGAGGATCGACATCGACGTGTACGTGAAGGGCGTACTCGACGGGAAGCGCGCGCACATCGCCCGCGCCATCACCCTCGTCGAGTCCACCCGCGCGGACCATCGGGCCCTGGCGCAGCGGCTGTTGACGCAGCTGCTGCCGCACGCGGGCAACGCCCGGCGGATCGGCATCAGCGGGGTGCCGGGGGTGGGCAAGTCCACCTTCATCGACGCGTTCGGCACGATGCTGACGGGCCTGGGCCACAAGGTCGCCGTCCTCGCGGTCGACCCGTCGTCGAAGCGGACGGGCGGCTCCATCCTGGGTGACAAGACGCGGATGGAGCGCCTGGCCGTCGACCCGGCGGCGTTCGTCCGCCCCTCGCCCTCGGCGGGGACGCTGGGCGGGGTCGCGAAGGCGACGCGCGAGTCCATGATCGTCATGGAGGCCGCGGGCTACGACGTGGTCCTGGTCGAGACGGTGGGGGTGGGCCAGTCGGAGACCACGGTCGCCGGGATGGTCGACTCCTTCCTCCTCCTCTCCCTGGCCCGTACGGGCGACCAGTTGCAGGGCATCAAGAAGGGCGTCCTGGAGCTGGCCGACGTCCTGGCGGTGAACAAGGCGGACGGCCCGCACGAGCGCGACGCGAAGGCCGCGGCGCGGGAGCTGTCGGGCGCGCTGCGCCTGATGCACCCGGCGGACGCGGCGTGGACCCCGCCGGTGCTGACGTGCAGCGCGCGGGAGTCGGCGGGGCTCGACGAGGTCTGGAACCGGTTGGAGCAGCACCGGGTGCTGCTGGAGGCCGGTGGCCGGCTGGCGGCGAAGCGGGCCGAGCAGCAGGTGGAGTGGACCTGGGCGATGGTCCGTGAGGAGCTGCTGGAGCGGCTGCGCGCCGACCCCGCCGTACGGGGACTCGCGCCGGGGCTCGAAGCGGAGGTCCGAGCGGGCACGGTGACGGCCACGTCGGCGGCGGACCGCATCCTGTCGGCGTTCCGTCAGGTGTGACACAGAGCGAAAGAGGCTCACATACGACATTGCAATGTCGTATGTGAGCCTCTTCCCTATGACCTTGTGGTCAGGCAGCGGCCAGGACCGGGCCCTCCGCGGCCAGCGCCCGGCGCAGGATCCGGGACCGCTCCGCCGGGTCGGCACTGGCCAGCAGCGCGCTGAGGACGGCGATCCGCGCCTGGCCCGCGCGCAGGGTTCCGGTGGGCACGGCTCCGGCGGCGACCAGGTCGACCGCACCGCCCTGCGTGTAGATCTCGGTGATCGGCCCGGCCGCGACCCGCGTGGTCAGCGCGACCAGCACACCGCGCGCGACGGCGGCGGCCACCGCGTCCACGATCTCGGGCGTGGCGTTGCCCGCGCCGGTCCCGACCAGGACGATGCCCCGGGCGCCCGCGTCGACGGCGGCGTTCATCAGCAGCGGGTCGCCGTCGGCGTGGTGCATCACCATGTCGACACGGGGCGGCAGTTCCGGCATCGCCGGCAACGCCAGGGGGGTCGGCCGCTGGGCCTGGCGCAGCAGGGTGACCTTGCCGAAACCGACCTTCCCGAGCGGTTCCCACGAGGGGTCGGCGAACGCGTCCAGGTCCACGGCCTGCGTCTTCACGGTGCCCCGGGCGGCGTGCACCCGGCCCGCGAAGGCGATCAGCACGCCGAGCCCGCGCGTGGTGGCCGCCGTGAGCAGCGCGTCGTAAAGGTTCCCCGGCCCGTCCCCGTCGGCGGTGCCCATGGGCCGCTGCGAGCCCGTGAACACCACGGAACGGGCGTCATGGTGATGCAGGTCGACGAGGAACGCCGACTCCTCCAGGGTGTCGGTGCCGTGCGTGACGACGATGCCGTCCACGCCGGGGTCGGCGAGCACCTCGTGGACCGTGCGCAGCAGGGTCAGCTGGTGGGCGGTGGTGAGGCGGGGGCTGTTCACCGAGAACAGGTCCACGACCTCGACGGTGATGCCCTCGGGCATCGGGGCGGTGGCCATCACCTCGCGGCCGTCGGCGTCGGCGGCGAAGCCCGAGCCCGTCCATCGGCTGGCTATCGTTCCGCCGGTGCTGATGACGACGATGCGTCCCATGGCCACCCTCTCCCTCACACGGATCTCGTACAGACACGCACAGACCGCACACATTTTCTACGAGGCGCAATGATAGTGAGATCTACGCGCAATGAGATTGCCTCTTCGAGCCGCTCCCCCGCGCCAGGGCGATGCATAATTGCGCCATGGACGCCATTGACCGCGAAATCTTGCGCGAGCTTCAGAGCGACGGCCGGCTCAGCAACCAGGAGCTGGCCCAGCGCATCGGCCTGACCCCGGCCCCCTGCATGCGCCGGGTGCGCCAGCTGGAGCAGGACGGGGTGATCCAGGGCTACCGCGCGGTGATCGACCCCGAGGCGGTGGGCCGCGGCTTCGAGGTACTGGTGTCCGTCGAGGTCCGCCGCGACCGCGAGGCCGTCGAGGCCTTCGAGTCGGCGCTCCAGGAGATCCCCGACGTCATCGAGGCCTACCGCCTCTTCGGCAGCCCCGGCTGCCTGCTGCGGATCGCCGTCGCGGACCTGCGCGCGTACGAGCGGCTGTGGATCGAGCAGCTCACCGCCCTGTCCGGCGTGACGGAGGTCAACTCCCAGATCATCATGAAGCGGATCAAGGAACCGACGGGCCTCCCGGTCGACCACTGAGCACCACGGCACTGTGCGGTCTGGTGCCCATGGAGGGCCGTTCTCACGGCAGCACCGCCGGGCCCGTGCACCGGCAGGCACAGCAGGACGCTCAGTTCCGGCTCACCATCCACGCGCGTCAGGTCGGCATCAGGACGCCGCCCGTAACGCCCACCGTGCGTCCCAGAAAACGCTCTGAGAGAAGGCGCTCGGCGAAAACGCCGGTCAGGCCCCTCTGTTATCAAAGCGAGAGGGCAACATGCGTCAGAGGAGCGTCACCAGTTCCCTACCCATGAGACTGCCGCCCAGCTCTGGGTGCATGATCCACGTCCTGTTCTAGGATGGCGATGACCATCTCAGCGGCCCGACGGGCTTCCGCTCCACTTCCGTGGAACTGAAGGACATGCCCCCACCCGCACGAGCTACTTCGTGCTGCCTGGGGGCATTTTCTTGCTGTTCCGTGAGTCCGCGGCGTCGTTGGCCACCCGCACCCACCTCGAAGGACGGCTGGCACAGCTCCTGAGCGAGAATTTCCTGCACAAACACCGCCACCGGCCCCACCCGTCGGAGGTGCGCTCTTGGGAGCGCAGCATTCCCGCGCTCACCAACGCGCTGGTCGAAGCCGGGCTCGGCGAAGTGGAGATGCTGCTGGAGTACGGGCTGCCTCTGACCAGCAAGCGCGCGGACGTGATATTGGCCGGCGTGCATCCGGTCACCAGCGGACCGTCGTACGTGGTGGTCGAACTCAAGCAGTGGAGCAGTGCCTACCCGGAAGACGGTGACCCGCTGCGGTGCCGCATCGACGCGTACCCGGGGCCTGTCCTGAACCCGATCGAGCAAGTGCGTGGCTACTGCGACTACCTCGTGTCGTTCAACGGTGCGCTGGAGCAGGTACCGGAGTCGATCGCCGGAGTGGCATACCTGCACAACGCCACCGAGTTCGGGGTGGCAGGACTGCGGGCCGTCACGGAGGACCGGCGGGGCCGGATGTTCACTGGTGAGCAGCGCGGCGCCTTCCTGGACTACCTGCGTTCGATGCTGGCACCGAAGCCCGGCGCCGATGCGGCCGACGCTCTGCTCCAGGGCAAGGTCAGGCCGTCCAAGCAGCTGATGGCCGTTGCTGCCGAGGAAGTGCGGAACCGCGAGCAGTTCGTGCTGCTGGGCGAGCAGCGACTCGCCTACGAGACGGTGATGTCCGCGGTCCGGAAGGCGCGGCGGTCCAACCACAAGCAGGTGGTCGTGGTGGCCGGCGGTCCGGGCTCCGGCAAGAGCGTGATCGCCCTGTCCCTGCTCGGCGATCTGTACCGGCGCGGTGTGCCGGCACTCCACGCGACCGGTTCGCAGTCGTTCACCAAGACCATGCGCAAGGTCGCGGGAGCCCGCAAGCCTGAGGTCCAGAAGCTCTTCCGCTACTTCAACAGTTTCATGGAGGCCGAGCCCAACGATCTGGACGTGCTCGTTTGCGACGAAGCACACCGGCTCCGAAAGACCTCCGCCAACCGCTACACCAGCGCCGCCCTGCGCACTGGCCGCCCGCAGGTGGCGGAGCTGATGGACGCTGCCCGGGTTCCCGTGTTCCTGCTGGACCAGCACCAGGTGGTGCGCCCGGGTGAGATGGGGACAGTGGAGGAGATCCGGGTAGCAGCAGCCGAGCAGGGGCTGGAGTGCACTGTGGTGGAGTTGGACAGCCAGTTCCGGTGCGGTGGCAGCGACGCGTACCTGCGGTGGGTGACAAGCCTGCTGGGGCTGGATGGCGACGGGCCGGTCGAGTGGGAACCGGACGGCAAGGTACAGCTGCTGACGGTCGACAGCCCGCAGGAGCTGGAAGGCTTCCTGAGCGCACAACGGGCCCAGGACTACGAGGCTCGGATGTCGGCGGGCTACTGCTGGAAGTGGACGAAGAAGATCACCCCGGACATGACGGAACTGCCCGCGGACGTGGTCATCGGCGACTGGGCCAAGCCGTGGAACCTGTCCGGAGACCGCTCCCTGCTCGGAGCGCCACCGTCGCCGCTCTGGGCCACGGATCCCGCGGGGTTCGGCCAGATCGGGTGCGTGTACACCGCGCAGGGCTTCGAGTACGACTGGTCGGGCGTGATCATGGGCCCGGACCTCGTCTGGCGGACTGACCGCTGGGTGGTGGACCGCACCGCGTCCAAGGACCCGTCCTTCGCCAAGGCCACCCCGGACGAGGACGTCGACCGCCTCGTCCGCAACACCTACAAGGTGCTGCTGACCCGGGGCATGATCGGCACGATCGTCTACTCAACGGACCCGGAAACCCGCGAGAAGCTCCGCGCTTTGGTCCCGCCCGTCGCGGAGGTTTAGACCGCCGGATAGAGCTGGATCAGCGGGAGGGCATGCCTGCGCGAACTGATGTCGGCATGTTTACGCCAATGAACCAGCTGGTTCCGGAAGACAGTGCAATAGGCGGCGATTCCCCTGGATATCCTCATGGGTTCGTGCTCGCCGCACGAGGAAACCAGGGGGACAGCGAGCATGAACACCATCCACGCGGGTCCGGCCGGCTACCGCATCTCCATCGTCGACGAGGACCCGTTGCGTGCTCGCCGTGAAGCACGCGAGCTCCTCGCCACGATCGGTGAAGCCGACCCCCTGGCCGCTCTCGACGTCCCGGGTCAGCGGACCGGCCCCGAGACCGACAAGGGCGGTGCGGTCACGGACCTCGTCGCGCTGGTGTTCAGCGCAGGTTCCCTGGCCGCCGCGGGCGTGCAGGTCTGGCTGGCCCGCGTGCCGCAGCGGACCGTTGTGGTCACCCGCCCGGACGGGGCGACCCTGCGCATCTCCGGCAAGGAGGCGCGCGCCGATGACGAGCAGATCGCACGGTTCCTCGACGGGGACACGCGGAACAGCGACAGCGGCGAGGGCGGTCCGGGCACCGAATGAGCGAGAACGACCGGTACGCCATCCTCATCGGCGTATCCACGTACGACAGCGACCGCTACCACGACCTGCCGCCGGTCCGGGCTGACCTGCACTACATGCAAGCGGTGCTGGAGAGCACCGAGATCGGCATGTACAACGACTGCGCCATGGTCGCGGAGCCCACCCGCGCTGAGATGCTGCACGCCATCGAGGCGTTTCTGGAGGAGCGGCAGTCCAGCGAGACGGCCCTGCTGTACTTCAGTGGGCACGGGGAGTTCTGCGAGGCCGACAACCAGCTGTACTTCCTCACCCGGGACGCCGACCCGGATGATCTGCCCGGGACGGCCGTCTCCGCGGAGTTCCTGGAGCGCATGCTCCAGTCTTGCCGCGCCTCTTCGAAGGTGGTGCTGCTGGACTGCTGCTCCAGCGGCTCCGTCGTCCAGGGGTGGACGGCCAAGGGTGCGACGGATGCGGGAGACCGGCCTTCGCCCAGCACCCTGCTGCGGCCGACCGGCGTCTACTTCATCACCGCCTCCGACGCGCTCCAGGCGGCCTCCGCCATGGCCCCGGTCGGGTCGTCCCTCGGCACCTCCCGGTTCACCGGGGAGATCGTGGAGGGGCTGCGCACCGGCCGGATCAAGGAGAACGGCGCCTGGATCACACCGGACGACCTCTTCGAGTACTTGACCTCACAGATGGTGCGCAATGGTGTGCCCGAGGAGCAGCGACCGACCAAGTCGACGATCCGCGCGACACACAGCCTGCCCCTCGCGCGCTCCGTGGCCCGAACCGTCCACCTCCAGCCCCCGCCCCGCGACGCCGCCGAGGCCGCACAAGGCTCTCCCGCTCTGCTCAAGGCGCGAGAGCTGGCAGCGCGGGACGCTCACGACGGCGTCGAGTGGCAGCGGCTGCTGCGCTATTACGTGCACTGCCTGACCGCGCAGGCCGAGGCGGGAACGCTGCCCGACCGGGACAAGGGCCGCGACTCCGCCTACTTCCTCCTGGGACGGGGCCCCGAAACGATCCAGTCCGGCCTGGGGTCGTCCTTCCCCGCCCCCGCGCAACTCCCGAAGCCCAAGAGCGGCGACGCGCAGGCGACTGCCGATGCGCTGCAGGAGTACTGGTACGGGTACCCCGCCATCACCCTTCCCGAGCGCGGAGGAGACGGCCGGCGACGGGCATCGGTGCGGCTCGCCCCGCTGCTGATCCAGCCGATGGAACTCGCTCCGGACGAGAACGGCCGGGACATGCTCCGTCCGAGCGGAGTGCCCTCCCTGCACACGGGCGTGATCACGGAGCTGCTGGGGGACGACCAGGCCGCCGATCTGCTGGCCCGCTGGCAGCCGACCTGGCAAGAGGGCAACGATAGCCAGATGCTGCGTGGCGTACGGGAGTTGCTGACGGAGCTGGGTGTCCCGGAACTGGAACCCCTCGACCTGTCCGCGCTGAGTGAGCAGTCCGTGATGCAGTCCCTGCGTCCCGGAGCCCACAACGCCGCCGTACTCCTGGCGCCCACGGGTGTGGAGCGCGTCGCCACTCAGGCTCTGGTGGACAACCTGCTCCAGATGTCGGCGCGTACGGGGCAGATCGCCGGTACGGCGCTGGACGCGCTCCTGACGGGTGGGGATCCCGGCGCCGTTCTCGACGCGCCCGACACCGTGGTCGCGCCCGGACCGTGCAACGAGAGCCAGGAGCTGGTGATCACGTCGGCGATGTCACGCCCCCTCACCGTCGCCACCGGACCGCCGGGCACCGGCAAGAGCGCGGTCGTGACCGCAGTCGTCACCACCGCTGTCGCCGCAGGCCAGTCCGTGCTAGTCGCCTCCACCAACAACGAGGCGGTCGACGTCGTCGCCGGGCGCTGCGACGACATCTCCCCCGGGCTGCTCATGCGAACGGGTAATGCCGCGGCCCTGGAGCGCGAGGCCACGAAGCTGGAACGGCTTCTTGCCGAACCGGGTGAGACACCGCGGCGCGGCTCGGCGACCGTGGCGGGAGAGCTGCGCAACCGTCACGCGGTGGCAGCCGCACGGCGGGCGGAAGCAGCCGGCCTGGTCGGCGAGGAAAGCCGGCTGCTGGATCTGCTCCGCGAGCGCGCCGAGCGGGCCGGCAGCCTCGGAATGCCGGTGGACCTCCTGGAACGGGCCTGGGCGGGCGACGGGGCTCCTCCTCTCGCCCGTTGGCAGGAGCGGGCGCGGAAGGCGGCCGCGGCTGGTTGGTTCTCGTTCGGCCGGTGGCGCAGGGGGCGGGCTCTGTCCGCACTCGTCGCCTCTCAAGCCGCCGATCCGGCGTACCCGTGGCCGGCCTGGGCCGCCGAGCGGCCCGCCTTGCCCGAGCTGCTCGACTCCCTGGCCGATGCCGCGGACGTGGAACGGGCCCTCCGGGACCTCGTACCCGAGCATCTCGCCCGCGACGAGGACGAGCTGAAGCGGGCGCGGCTGGAGAGCGCGGCCGGCCTGTCGGAGGCTTCGGGCGAGCTGTCCCGGGCCGTGGCTGCCGAGGCCATGGTCCGGGGGCGCTCGCTGATGAGCCAGCGGCTCCAGGCCCTGCGCCGGCGTTCCGGCTTCCAGAAGAGCCAGCGGAACCTGATGGCCCACATCAAGGGGTGGGCCATCAGCACGCACTCGGTGCGCCAGCTCGAGCTGACCCCGAAGCTCTTCGACCTCGTGGTGATCGACGAGGCGAGCCAGTGCTCGATCCCGGCGATCCTGCCACTGCTGTTCCGCGCGAAGCGCGCGCTGATCATCGGCGACCCGATGCAGCTCGGCCACATTCCGGGCATCTCACCCGAGCAGGAGCGGCAGGCCCGGGTCCGCTCCGGTCTGAGCGCGGCGCTTCTGGAAGACCACCGGCTCGCCTACCACGTCTACTCCTCGTACCACGCGGCAGCGCAGCACGGTGAGACGGCGCTGCTGCTGGACGAGCACTACCGGTGCCACCCGGCGATCGCGGACGTGGTCAACGGCTACTGCTACGCGGGCCAGTTGCAGGTGCTCACCGACGTCCGCAGGCAGGTACCGGCGCTCGATCCGGTGGGCTTCGCGGACCCGGCGCCCGTCCTGGCCTGGGTGGACGTACCGGACGGCGAGTCGGCGCGAGGCGGCGACGGGCAGTCCTGGCGCAACGCTGCCGAGGCCCGAGCCGTACGGAGCACCGTGGACGAGCTGCTCGCCCGGCTGCCCGAGCACGCCACCGTCGGGGTGGTGACGCCGTTCAGAGCCCAGAAGGACGCGCTGGCACGCGTATGGGCGGGAAACGACCGGGTGCGCGTGGGCACGGTGCACGCCTTCCAGGGCGGCGAGCGGGACGTCATGGTGCTCAGCCCGGTGGCGACGAAGAACACCCCGCCACGAACCGCGCACTGGGTGGCGAGCCAGGTCAATCTGTGGAACGTGGCGATCACCCGGGCGAAGTCGCAGCTGGTCACCGTAGGCAGCCATGCCTTCTGGCAAGGGCAGGCGGAACTGCCCGCCCAGCTCGCTGAGCGGTCCTCCCTGTTGAGTGCGGTCGCACCCGGCGCCGCAGGCCCTGACGTCAGGCCGGTGGCAGCGCCGGTGACAGCGGCGTCCAGGTTCCGCGAGGAACTCGCGGACCGGATTCAGCAGCACCTCGCCGCACGGGGCGTCACCGATCTGGAACGGGCGGCGCCGGTCGGCGGGCACACCGTGGACCTGCTGTTCACGGTGGACGGCGCGAACACCGCGGTACTGATCGACACCGGCCCGCAGCACGCCCACGACCCCGCACGGCACCTGCGCCTCACCCACGCGCGCAGCGATCTGCTGGTGGGGCTGCCGTCCGGCGGCCTGGGTGCGAAGACCGGTCCGGTGGAGCGCACGGTCCGGGTGCCGGCCTGGCGGATCCTCGCCGGAGACCGGGCGCTGGAACCGCTGTTCGGCATGGGACCCACTCATGCGGTGCGGGGAGGCCGGTAGCCCTTCCAAGGGAACCGATCCCTTCCGTGCCCGCTTCCTCACGCTGCCCCTGATGTCGGGCTCCGCCATTAGGATCGCTGCGGGCACAGCAGATCCACGAAGCGGGGGCAGCACATGCGGGAAGGCCGGTGGACCACGGTCACCGAGTCCGAGTTCGATCACGAACGCCGCGGTCTGGAGTCCATCCGCGAGAAGCTGCCGGACTGCGATCCGTGGCGGGCGTGGTCCAACTTCACCTTCACCGCGAACACGGGGCACGTCCGGGAGGTCGACCTCCTCGTCATCGCCCCCGGCGGGGTCTGCGTCATCGAGCTGAAGAACTGGCACGGCTCGCTGACCAGTGAGAACGGCACATGGGTGCAGACCACCCACGGAGGAGGCGTTGGGCGCGGGCCTGCTCGCACTGGACGTCCGGGAGGACGACGCCCCGACACCCCGACGGCCCCGGGCCTGCTCGACTACGCCGTACGCCTGGGCCGCACGGCCGACCGCCTCGCCAAGCTGGACACCCTGCCGACCGCCACGACGGTCCTCGGCGAACTCGGCGCCCTGACCCCGCCGCCGGGCACGCTCGACTGGGACGAACGCCGCCTGGTGGAGCTGGCCGCCGCGGCTTCCCTCAACGCCGCGGCGACGCCACGATTGCCGGGCTGTCGTACGCCTTGACGCGCGCCATGCGCGACGTGCTGTTGGGGTCGGACCCCTCGGTGTCGCTCACCCGCCGCGCCGAGGTATGCCTGGCGGAATGGCGTGCGGAGAGCGCGCCGCACACGGCCCGTCCGGGAGGGACGCTGGTTTCCCGGGTGGAGAAGGACGTGCGCTGGTGGACGTGGGCCGGCTACCGCGCCAACGCGACGATCGCGGCGACTCTGCCGTCGATCTCCGACCCGGTCCAGCGACCGACCGACTGCTACGTGCGTCTGCGGGAAGACCTCACACCCGGGATGTGGCGTACGGCCTTTGAGGCGGCCGATGGAGGCAGCGCCCTGGTGTTGCCGGATGTGGATCCCCGTGCCGTGCACGGGCTGAAGTTCTCCGCCGCACTGCCACAGCGTCTCGCGATCGCCACCGTCGCCGCGCGACTCGCCGACTTCGACGGAGCACGCGCTGTACTCACGGAACCCGTCCGCTTTGAGACCAGCTTCTGAATTCGGCACCGTGACCATAGAATTCGCCCGTCCGTGGGGGGCGAGTGCGACAGGGCGAACATGTCACACCGGGGATCAGTCGGAGGATGCCGGGCCTGCCCGTGTCGCCGTACCCCGAGGAGAGCTACGTGCTCTTCTCCTTCGGGCCCGAGTGGTGCGAAGCGAGAGCGGGGACAACTGTGACGACCGATCCGGGTACCTTCGGGGGCGGCAGCGATCTGGAACGCCTCAAGGCCATCCTCGCGGATTGGCGTACGTCACTTGTGGATCTCAGCGGACGTAACCGTCTGTTGAACTTCAGGCACACCCGCACCTCGACGCTGGAGATTTCGGCCCCCTCACCGTCGGTCCTGGTGAGCATGCTGGAAAACCGCGCGTTGTACTTCGCCTCGCTCCCGGACGAAGTACCGGCGGAGGGAGAGGAGCCGGTGTGCCCTCCGCCCGGTGAGGGCGACATCGTCACGCAGAAGACCACGGCTCCTGCCTTGCAGCGGGCGCTGCGCTCCCTGCGTTCAAAAGCGACACAGGTGTTCAACGACTACGGTCTATGGACCCTTCACCTGGGCGTCGGCGTCCTCCACTGGCGTGAGGACGGAGCTGCGACCAGCAGTCAGGCACCGCTGATTCTCATTCCTGTGGAACTCGTACGGACGCCCACCGGGCAGGTGCTCCTCCAGGCGAACGACGACGAGGACCCACAGCTCAATCCCGCACTGCCCATCAAGCTGGAGCAGTTCGGCATCGACTGGGCGCCTGTCGCTGAGACCGACTGCCGTGACGTGACCGCCGTGGTGGAGGCCGTACGCAAGGCCGTCGCCGGCAAGTCCCAATGGGACGTGGAGGAGCGAGCCGTCATGGCGCTCTTCGCCTCGCACAAGGAGTCCATGTACCGGGACCTGCTCGAAAACGAGGACCGGCTCCTCGCGAGCGACCTGGTACGCGCGGTGGCGGTGGGCCCCGGCGACGCCCTCGCCTCCGACCGCTTCGACTTCGAGGAGGTACCGTCCGAGCGGGTGGACGAGCTGGCCCCTCCGGAAGACGCGCCTTTGGTCCTGGACGCGGACACCTCGCAGCGGCAGGCCGTCGCGGCGGCTGTGGCGGGGCGGTCCTTCGTGCTCGACGGCCCTCCGGGGACGGGCAAGAGCCAGACCATCACCAACATCATCGCCGGGCTGATGCACGCCGGCCGCAGTGTGCTGTTCGTCAGTGAGAAGGCTGCCGCGCTGGACGTCGTACTGCAGCGCTTGCAGTCCGTGGGACTCGACTCCTACGCCTTCGCCCTCCACAGCCGCAACACAAGCCGCAAGGCCGTGGCGCAGGAACTGGGCCGCGCGCTCGCCGAGCAGCCGCAGGCGAGCGGGCTCGACGACCAGGAGAGGGCCCAGGCACGCCTCGACCGCGAAGCGCTGTCCGCTTACGCCACCGCGATGAACGAAGTGCGTCAGCCCATGGGCCGCACGCTGCACGATGTCCTCGGACAGGTGGGCAAGCTCGACGACGCACCTGTCGCCTACCTGGCCGCCGGTGACGGCACGTCTCGGCGATTCGACGCTTCCGCTCTCTCCGCGGCCAACCTGGAGAACGTACTCAAGGCCGCCCATGCCATCGGTGGTGCCTGGCAGGCAGTGGCCGACCCGGCCTTTCCGTGGCGCGGGCTCCGCACGGACCTCCCCCATCCCGGCCCCGCGCTCGAGGAGGCACGCACAGCCCTGAGCGGGCTCCTGTCCGCCCTCGACGGCTACGACGCGCTCAACACGGACGGCGCGCAGTTCACGACATCGCACCAGGTCGACCGGCTCGTCCGGCTACTGCGCCTGCTGGATGAACGTCTACCCGTGCCCGAGTGGTGGCTCACCGACGTCGACGTCGCGCACTCCGTGACCGATCCGGTCGAGTCCTTCCTCGACGCGTTGCGTCGCGTACGGCGTGCCCAGCGGTCCGCGCAGGACCTGGTGGGTGACCGCTGGCAGGAGCTGTCCCCACGCCTTCGCGCCGAGCGACCCGCGGCGGAGCGGGCTCTGGCTGCCCTCGAGCCCCAGGGACTGGATCTGGCGGGGCTGACCGAGCGCGAGACGGACGACCTCTGCCGGGACTTCAAAAGGACAGTCGACCTGCTGGGGAGCGCGGATGCCTCGGCCCGCGAGCTCACCCGGATCCTGGGGGTCGACGAACCGGGATCGCTGGCCGAGGCAACGGCCTTGTGCGATCTGGTGGACCTCTCCGCTCTCCCGCATCGCCCGCTGGAGGCGTGGGGCGACCCGAAGGGCTTCGCCGCGGCGCAGCAGGCGGCCCTCACCCTCGTGGCGGATGCTGTGGGAGAGTTCGAGATCCGCCGGGACCGAACGGTCGCGGCGCGGGCGACCGCGCACGAATACGCAGGGCCCTGCTGGGCGGACATGCCGTCCCATCTGCCCCGACAGCCGCAGGCCGCGGAGCTGGCGCTCGTCACTTTGGAACCGCCCGGTGCCGATCTCACCGTCCTCGGGCGGGAGGAGGCCGCATCCCTCGCCCGCCGCTGGAGCACCCTTGCCCACATGCTGGAGGGCGCCGCGAAGTGCGCGGTGGACGCAGCGGATGTGCTGGGATGCGAGCCGCCTGGCACCCTCTGCGAAACGCGGTCCGTGACCGGTCTGGCCACGCTGGCGACCAGCGCCCATCGGGCTCCCGAAGCCTGGTTCGATCCGGTGGTTCTTCCTCGGGCACGCCAGGCCGTGATCGAACTGCACCGCCTCATGAACGTCCTCGCGAAAGCCAGGACGGAGGCGCAGGACACGTTCGGCCCCGAGACGCCCGGGACCGTTGGCCTGACCGACGCGGTGCGCCGTCTCTCGGAGAACGGCCGGCGCTTCGCGGCGGGTCTGTCTTTCCAGGTCCGGGCTGACCGCAAGCTCGTCGGCGGGATCAGCACCGGCGGGTCCTGGCACAGCGGTCTGCGGGAGGAGATGGCCAAGGCCGCGCTCTGGCAGCAGGCACACCAGGCCGTACGGGCCGCTGTGACCGAGTACGGGAAACTGCTCGCGGCCTACGCCGGCGAGGACCTGCCCGACCTCGACGCGCTGGACGGCGCACTGCACCAGGCTGAGGAGGCCCACCGGCTCGGCACAGCCGTGGTGGCCGACCCGGTCCGTCGCCGTCGTCTGGCCGCGCAACTGGCCCATGGATCCATCTCCGACGCCGCGCTCCTCGAGTGGGGCACGCGGCTGCGAGACGATCTGAGCACGTGGGCGTCCGCGCTGCGGGAGCCGCGACTGCGCGAGCACGAAGCGGCTCTGGACCACCTCGGACCGGCGGCGGCCTCAGCGTGGCTGCACGCACATGGGCCGGCGCTGGAAGACACCGTACGGATCATCGACACCGTCCAGTCCGTCGGCCGTCGGGAGTTCACCGAGGGAACGGGGCACACCCTCGCCTCGGCACGCACGGCCGTTGCCGTGGCTCACGCGGCGCAGCGGGAGGACGCGGCGTTCGCGGCGAGGGAAGCTGACGACCGGGAACTGCTGTGCGCCTGGTACGAGGGCCTGGACACTCGTCTCGACAACCGGCCTGACTCCGGCGGCAGTACAACGGTGGAGGAGGTACTGCTGCGCCGGGCGGTGCGGCTTCGGGCCGCGGACAGCGAGCCCGGGACGGACCGTGATGCTTCGAAAGCCGTCGAGCTCCTGGGCGAGTACGCCTCGGACGGCCGGCCTCGCACCGCCGCCCTGGCCACGGCGCTGGCCGCCGCATCCGACGCCCACCGGTTGGTCGGACCGGTTCTGGCGGACCCGGCGCGGCGGAGCGGCATCGTCCACGTGCTCTGTTCCGGACGGCCCGCCGTCCCGGGCCTGCTCGCGACGGCCGCCCGTCTACGCGCCGGCTGCGCCGACTGGGAGACCTTCACGAACTCTCCCCCCGCGGCCCCTGCCGGCCCCGGTCTGCGTGCTCGTTCCCTCCGCGAGGGCGCCGCCTGGCTGCGCGCACACCTCGAACCGCTCGACGAGGCCACCTCCTTGATCCACTCAGTGACCCGTACGACAGGCTCCTCGCAGGGGGGTACCGCCTGGCTGTCACTGGGCGGCGCCCGCTCCTCCGTGGCAGCCGTGGTGGCGGCGCGCGCCACCGAGGAGGACTTCCTGAGCGCCGAGGTGGAGCACCGCCGCCTGCTCGGTGACCTGTACGAAGCGATCCACACCTCCCGGGAGACCGTCCACAGCGCTCTGGACTGGGCTCTCGGCGCCAGGCGTTGCGCTTCCGCGACCGGCACGGCGGCTCCCCTGACGCCTGAGGCCGCACGCCTGCTGCTGCACGCGGCGCCCGACTCCTCGGTGGAGCGCCGTAACCGCGACTGGCTGGAGCGGTCGCAGGTGCTCATCGGGCAGTTCGCGCCGACCCGGGCGGCAGAGGTCCGTGCCGAGCTGGCGACCGCGTTCCCTTCCGCCCGGGCACTCCTCGACCGCATGGCCGACGATCCGTACGGCCCGGACGCCTGGCTCCGCTCCGCCGAGGCCCGCGCGGTGTTGAGCGGCTACGGTCTGGAGGAGCTGCCGGCGCAACTGGCGGACCGTGAGGTGCCGGCATCGCTCTTCCCCGTGGCCGTGGAGCGCACCGTGCTGCGCGCCTGGGTGGAGCACCAACTGGCAACCGACAGCCGTCTCTCGGTGGTGCGGGCCACCGACCGGGACCAGTTGGTGGAGCGGTACCGCCGACTGGACCGTGGGCTGGTGCAGGCCGCCCACGCGGCGGTGATCGCCGCCTGCAACACGCGACGCCCCCGTAGGGCGACGACGGGACAGGCCGCCATCCTGAGCCGCCAGGCGAAACTGCAGCGACGGCACAAGCCCGTGCGGCGGCTCCTCGATGAGACACGGGACGTCGTACAGCGGCTCAAGCCGTGCTTCATGATGAGCCCGCTGACGGTCAGCCAGTTCCTGCCGCCGGACTTCCACTTCGATGTCGTGATCTTCGACGAGGCTTCCCAGGTCCTTCCGCAGGACGCCGTGAACGCCGTCTATCGCGGTGACGCCCTGATCGTGGCGGGCGACCCGCGCCAGCTCCCGCCCACGTCGTTCTTCAGCGCCGGTGGCGACTCCGACGATGACGACGAGTGGGACGAGGAGGTGCCCGACTCCTTCGAGTCGATCCTGGACGCCTGCAAGGCCAGCGGGGTGCTGCGTGAGCTGTCACTGCGCTGGCACTACCGGAGCCGCCACGAGAACTTGATCGCCTTCAGCAACCACGAGTTCTACGACGACGCCATGGTGGTCTTCCCGGGCGCGGTCATCGACGGCCACGACGTGGGGGTCGCCTTCTACAAGGCCGACGGCGTGTACGACCGCAGCAACCGGCGCGACAACGTCCGCGAGGCCGAGATGGTGGCCGAGCGGGTCATCCACCACTTCTCGACGCGGTCTCATCTGACCCTGGGGATCGTCACACTCTCCAAAGCGCAGGCGGAGGCCGTCGAGGACGCCGTCGCCAAGGCACGCAAGGCCCGACCCGACCTCGACCCGCACTTCACGGAGGACCGCCTGGGCGGCTTCTTCGTGAAGAACCTGGAGACGGTGCAGGGTGACGAACGTGACGTGATCATCCTGTCGGTCGGTTACGGACCCGACGCGCAGGGCAAACTGCGCGCCACGTTCGGTCCGATCAACCGCGAGGGCGGCTGGCGGCGGCTGAACGTGGCCGTGACCCGGGCCCGTCACCGGGTGGAGGTCGTGGCGTCCTTCTACGGCGCCGACCTGGCGGACAGCCCGAACAAGAGCGTCCAGCATCTCAAGCGCTATTTGCAGTACGCGGAGCAGGGCCCGGCGGTGCTGGCCACGACAGCACCGGAAGCGGACGCCGCGCCGGAAAGCCCGTTCGAGGAGGACGTGATCGACGTCTTGCGCAGCTGGGGCTACGACGTGCAGCCCCAAGTGGGCGTGGCGGGCTTCCGGATCGACATGGCGGTCCGGCACCCGGGCGCTCCGGGCTCGTACGCGCTCGGAATCGAGTGCGACGGCGCGATGTACCACTCCTCACGCGCGGCCCGTGACCGTGACCGGCTGCGGGAGGAGATGCTGCGCGGCCTGGGGTGGAACCTGCACCGGATCTGGGGAACGGACTGGTACCGCAACCGCAAGGACGCGCAGCGGCGGCTCCGCGAAGCGGTCGAGGCCGCCTGCGCCGTCGATCCTCACGCACCGGCCGCGGGACCGGAGCCGGTCGCGGTATCCGTTCCAGTGACGGCAGAGGTCGTGATCGTTCCCGTCGAGGAGTCGGACCGCTCGGAGTGGAGCCGGCCCTACCGCGCGGTGCGGCTCGGGGAGTTGTACGAGCTTCGCCGTGTCCTGGGCATGCAGACGGGGCTCGGCGACATCGATCTGCGCGAACCCGAAGCCATCGGTCTGCTGGCGGAATTGGCGCGTCACATCATCTCGGTCGAGGGGCCCATTGAGGAGGAAGTGCTGATCGGCAGGGTGCGAGAAGCCTGGGGTCTCGATCGCGCAGGTCAAATCGTGCAGGCCAGTGTCCGTAAGGCACTAGTGCGGCTGCGCGGGAAGAACTTGGCGGTTCGGGCGGGAACGGCATGGAACACGCCGGAGCGCGAGGTGACAACGGCTCGTACGCCGAGTGCGGACCTCGAGCGCAAGAAGGTCCTGCACGTTCCCCCCGCCGAGCGACAAGTGGCCCTCCTGGGCATTCTCTCCGAGTCTCCTGGACTGCGACGCGATGAACTCGCCAGAGAAACAGCGCGGTTCTTCGGGTGGCTGCGTGTGGGGGCTGACATTCGGGCTGCCTTCGACCAAGACGTCGAGGCCCTCATCGCCAGAAACAGCATCGAGGAAGGACCATCGGGTTTGATCCCCATGGAGGACCGTTCCGTGGGCCGTTGACAGTGGGCCGTCCCTCACGCTGCTCTCCCCGGAGCAGCTGGGCCCATCCGCGTGGCCACGGGCCGGCCGGTCGGGAAGATCCCCGAGACCTGTGCCAGTGCAGTCGGCGCCGGGCCCGGGCGTACCTGCACCAAACCGCCGGCGAAACGGCCCTGCCCACTTCACCATCGCAGCCCAGCGTCAGAGGTGCGATTTCCTAGTGTTACCGCTGCCATGGATGTTGGCCACCCATGGCAGCGAACAGTCAAGACTTCGCCATGCCAGGCCTCCGGAGGCAGGCCTGATGCCTGGTCTGACCTGCGCTGCGTCAAGATTCGCGCGCAACGCCCGCGGCGCACATCACGCACACTGCCCTGACCCGCAGGTCAGGCATCATTCTTGACGGGCTCCAGGATCGCCACGCACTCCACGTGGTGCGTCATCGGGAACAGGTCGAACACGCGCAGCGTGCGGACCTTGTAGCCGTTCTCCTTGAAGTAGCCCAGGTCGCGCGCCAGGGCCGCCGGGTCGCAGGCGACGTAGGCGATGCGGCGGGGCGAGAGGCCCGCGATGTGGCGGACCGTCTGCTTGCCGGCGCCCGCGCGCGGGGGGTCGAGGACGACCAGGTCGCACTCGGTGATCCCGGTCTTGGGCAGGATCTGCTCGACCTTGCCCTGCTCGATCCGCACGCGCGGCATGTCGGCCAGGTTGTGCCGGGCGTCCTCGACCGCGCGCTTCGTCGACTCGATGCCGAGCACCGCGCCCGTGTCCCCGAGCCGCTCCGCCAGTGCGCCCGCGAAGATGCCCACGCCGCAGTAGAGGTCGAGGGCCATCTCGCCCTTGCGCGGCATCAGGCCCTGCATGACCGCCTTGATCAGCGTGTCGGCGGCCTGCGGGTGGACCTGCCAGAAGCCGCCCATGCCCACGCGGTACGTACGGCCGTCCGCGCGCTCGCGGACGAAGGGGCGGCCGTGGACGCGGTGGACCCCGCCGTCCTTCTCCTCGACGCGCAGGACCGAGACGGGCTTGTCCAGCTCCACCAGCGGCAGGCGGCCGCCGGGGCGCGGGGTGAGGACGACCTGGCGGTCGCCGGAGCCGGAGGCGGCGATGGCCTCGACGGTCTCCATCTGCGGCCAGTCCTGCTTCTCGATGCCGAGCTCGGAGACGCCCTCGGCGGCGATCATGCAGTGGTCGATCGGCTGGATCTCGTGGGAGCGGTGCTTGCGCAGGCCCACGGTGCCGTCCTCGTCGATGGCGTACTGGACCCGGGTGCGCCACTGCGGGACCTGCCCGGCCGGGAGCTTGTCGCCCTCGGCCGGCATGACGGTGCCGTCCCAGCCGGCCTCTTCCGGGGTGAGGCCGGCGAGCCGCTTCAGCTGCTCGGCGACGACCTCGCCCTTGAGCCGGCGCTGGGCGCCCGGCTTGGCGTGCTGCCAGTCGCAGCCGCCGCACTTGCCGGGGCCGGCGTACGGGCACGGCGCCTCGATGCGGTCCTTGGAGGCCTCGAGCACCGTGATGGCGTCGGCGCGCAGGAAGCGGGAGTCGGCGTCACCTTCGGTGACCTTCGCGATGATCTTCTCGCCGGGCAGGGTGTGGCGGACGAAGAGGACCCGGCCCTCGGCGGTCCGGGCGATGCAGTGGCCGCCGTGCGCGACGGGACCGACCTCGACCTCGTACTCCTCCCCGACCAATGACTGCTTCTCGTTCTGCTCGGTCATGGTGGGGAGACTCCAAGGGTCATGAATAAAAGAAACGGCCGGACGACCGACCCACCAGTTTACGTGGATCTCGTCCGGCCGTTCGCCAACCGGACAGGGCCTGCCCGCCCTACTTCGCCGCCGGGTCCTTCGGACGCGACGTGTTCACCGGTCCCCGGCGCACCGCGCCCGGGGCGTTCCACTCCTGCCGCTTCTTGGCCCGCTTCTTGGCGATCTCCGAGGATTCCAGCTGGTAGGGCACGGAGGTGACCATCACACCAGGCGTGAACAGCAGCCGGCCCTTGAGCCGCAGCGCGCTCTGGTTGTGCAGCAGGTGCTCGTACCAGCGGCCGACGACGTACTCGGGGATGTAGACGCTGACGGCGTCGCGCGGGTTCTCGCTGCGCAGCCCCTTGACGTACTCGACCACGGGCCGGGTGATCTCGCGGTAGGGCGAGTCGAGGATCTTCAGCGGGACGTTGATCTCGCGCCGCTCCCACTCGGTCCGCAGCGCCTTGGTCTCCACGGGGTCGACGCTGATGCTGAGCGCCTCCAGGGTGTCCGAGCGCGTCAGCTTGGCGAAGGCCAGGGCGCGCAGCGTGGGCTTGTGGACCTTGGAGACCAGGACGATGGAGTGGACGCGGGAGGGGCGCACGCTGTCGTCGCTCGGGCCCTCGGCGGCGGCGATCTCGGTGGCGACGCGGTCGTAGTGCTTCCGGATGGCGCTCATCGTGCCGTAGAAGATCAGCATGCCGAGCAGGGCGACCCAGGCACCGTGGGTGAACTTGGTGGCGAGGACGACCACCAGCACCATGCCCGTGAAGAAGGCTCCGAAGGTGTTGATCGCCCGGGAGCGGTGCATCCGCCGGCGCGCGGCCTTGTCCCGTTCCGACCGCAGGTGGCGGTTCCAGTGCCGGACCATGCCGATCTGGCTCAGCGTGAAGGAGACGAAGACTCCGACGATGTACAGCTGGATCAGCTTCGTCGAGTCGGCGTCGTAGACCCAGACGAGCAGTATGGCGGCGCCCGCGAGGAGCACGATGCCGTTGGAGAAGGCGAGCCGGTCGCCGCGGGTGTGCAGCTGGCGCGGCAGGTAACGGTCCTGGGCGAGGATCGAGCCGAGCAACGGGAAGCCGTTGTACGCGGTGTTGGCGGCCAGGAACAGGACCAGCGCGGTGGCGGTGGCCAGCACGATGAACAGGATGCTGCCGTGCCCGAAGACGGCCTCGGCGACCTGGGAGATCACCGGGTTCTGGACGTATTCGGGGCCGACCGGAACACCGTTCGCCAGCAGGTCCTGGGCGGGCTTCTCGGCCATCTTCACGTCGGTGGCCATGGCCAGGCCGATGATTCCGCAGAACATCGTGACGGCCAGGCCGCCCATGTAGGCGAGGGTGGTGGCGGCGTTCTTGCTCTTGGGCTTGCGGAAGGCGGGGACGCCGTTGCTGATCGCCTCGACGCCGGTCAGGGCGGCGCAGCCGGACGAGAAGGCGCGCAGCAGCAGGAAGACCAGCGCGAAACCGGCCAGCCCCTCGTGCTCGGCCTTGATCTCCAGGTCGGCGGTCCGCGCCTGCATGGTGTCGTCGAGGACGAGGCCGCGCCAGGCGCCCCAGGCGATCATGGCGAAGACGGTGGCGACGAAGACGTACGTCGGAATGGCGAAGAGCTTTCCGGACTCCTTCACTCCGCGCAGGTTCATCAGCGTGAGGAGCAGGATCATGACGATCGCCGAGAGCACTTTGTGCTCGATGACGAAATCGACGGCGGAGCCGAGGTTCTCGACGCCGGAGGAAATGGACACGGCGACGGTCAGCACGTAGTCGACGAGCAGGGCACTCGCGACGGTGAGACCGGCCTTGGGCCCGAGGTTGGTGTTGGCGACTTCGTAGTCACCGCCGCCACTGGGATAGGCGTGGACGTTCTGGCGGTACGAGGCCACCACCGTGAACATCAGCACGACGACCGCGACCGCGATCCAGGGGCTGAACTGGTACGCCGACACACCCGCGATCGACAGGACCAACAGAACCTCCCCCGGGGCATATGCCACCGAGGAGAGCGGGTCGGATGCGAAGACGGGTAGCGCGATCCGCTTCGGCAGGAGCGTTTCCCCGAGGCGGTCGCTGCGAAGCGCCCGGCCGATCAGGATCCGTTTGGGCACGTCGGTCAGTTTGGACACGCAGAGGATCGTAAGCGTTCGATATGCGGCTGACGAACCCCCCTGGCCCTTTCCCGGGTAATGAGCCCCTACCTGGGCCCCAAAAGGTCACGCTCGTGACCGCCCGTGTGTAGCTTGGGCCATGGTCTGAGACCCTGATTAGCCAGAGCATGCAATGAGGCTGGAAACCAGCGAGCCGCTGTCAGCCGGAAGGACGGCCGTGCACATCGTCATCATGGGCTGCGGAAGAGTGGGTTCCGCCCTCGCCCAGACCCTGGAGCAGCAGGGGCATACGGTCGCGGTCGTCGACCAGGACCCCACCGCGTTCCGCCGTCTCGGGGCATCGTTCGGCGGGCGCCGCGTGACCGGCGTCGGCTTCGACCAGGACACCCTGCGGGAGGCGGGGATCGAGGACGCGGGAGCCTTCGCCGCGGTCAGCAGCGGTGACAATTCCAACATCATCGCCGCCCGCGTGGCCCGCGAGATGTTCGGCATCGAGAACGTCGCCGCCCGCATCTATGACCCCAAGCGCGCCGAGGTCTACCAGCGGCTCGGCATCCCCACCGTCGCGACCGTACGGTGGACCGCCGACCAGATGCTGCGCCGGCTGCTGCCCTCGGGCGCGGAGCCGCTGTGGCGCGACCCGAGCGGCGGTGTGCAGCTCGCCGAGGTGCACACCTCCACCGCCTGGGTCGGGCACAAAGTCAGCAAGCTCCAGGACGAGACCGGGGTGCGTGTCGCGTTCCTCACCCGCCTGGGGGAGGCCATGCTGCCCACGTCGGCGACCGTCCTCCAGGAGGGCGACCTCGTCCACGTGATGATGCGCACGGACGAGATCGACAAGGTCGAGGCGGCCTTCGCCGAAGGGCCTGAGGAGGCACACGCATGAGAGTCGCGATCGCCGGAGCCGGCGCCGTGGGACGCTCCATCGCGGGCGAACTGCTGGAGAACGGCCACGAGGTGCTCCTGGTCGACAAGGCGCCGACCGCCATCTCGGTGGAGCGGGTGCCGCAGGCCGAGTGGCTGCTGGCCGACGCCTGCGAGATCACCTCGCTCGACGAGGCGGCGCTCCAGCGCTGCAACGTGGTCATCGCCGCGACCGGCGACGACAAGGTCAACCTGGTCGTCTCCCTCCTCGCCAAGACCGAGTACGGGGTCCCCCGGGTCGTCGCGCGGGTCAACAACCCGAAGAACGAGTGGCTGTTCAACGAGTCCTGGGGCGTCGACGTCGCGGTCTCCACGCCGCGCCTGATGTCGGCCCTGGTCGAGGAGGCCGTCAGCGTCGGCGACCTGGTGCGGCTGCTGCGCTTCAGCCACGGCGACGCCAACCTCGTCGAGCTGACCCTGCCGCCCGACTCCTCGGTCGCGGGGACCCAGATCAGCGAGATCACCTGGCCCGAGGACACCTCGCTCGTCACGATCATCCGCGGCAACCGGGTCCTCACCCCGCACGGCGAGGAAACCCTGGAGCCCGGCGACGAACTCCTCTTCGTGGCCGCCCAGGCCCGCGAACAACAACTGGAAGACCTCCTCCAGGCCCGCGGCTAGCATTTCCCGCCCCGCCAGGGGGTATCCCCGGACGGAGTCTGGGGGGTTGAGGCGCAGGGGCCCGGGGGCAGAGCCCCCGGCAACGGCGCCGCACCCGCGATGCGGAAAGGGCGGGGACGACCTGTGGTCGTCCCCGCCCTTTCTTCATCCGCGGAACGCCGCGTACGGCGGCGGCTCAGGCCCCCCGCTCCCGAGCGGCAGCGTCTTTGGCCTCCCACTCCGCGATCACATCGATCGGCGGCGGCGCCTTCGCCAGGAAGAGCCACGTGAAGTACACCGCCAGCACCATCGGCGGCAGCTTCAGCGCGATCAGGACCCAGCCGAGCTGCGTCGCGTCACCCCACCAGTACAGCGGGAAGAGGATCGCGTACTTGGCGAGGAAGATGATCCCCCAGGCCAGACTGGCCTTCGTGTACGCCTTCTTGCGGCCGGGGTTGCGGGTGCGCCAGGAGAGGTTCTCCTTGAACACCGGCCCCAGCATCACGCCGAGCAGCGGGAAGCCCACCAGCGCGGAGACCGTGAACGCCACGCCCAGCCCGGCGCCGTAGATCATGCCGGGCAGGTAGAAGCCCTTGGCGGTGCCCGTGAAGAGGGCGAAGGCCACGCCCACACCGACGCCGAAGACGCCGCTGAAGGCGTGCTTGACCGTGTCCTTGCGCAGCAGCCGCACGATCACCAGCAGGACCGCGACCGCGCCCGCCGAGATGGCGGACAGTTTCACGTCCCTGTTGATGGTGTAGATCATCACGAAGAGGAGGCCGGGGACCATCGTCTCCACGGTGCCCCGGATGCCGCCGAAGGCATCGAAGAGCGCCGCCTGGGTCACGGCCTTCTGGTCGTCCTCCGCCGCGGGTTCCGGCGTGGCCGGCGTGGTCGGTTTGTCGAGTGACGTCACCGGTTACTGCTCCTGTCCGAGCGGTCGCAGTTCGTACTTCGGGTTGAAGAGCACCCGGCGCCCATGACTCATCGAGATCCGCCCGGAGGCGATCACGCGCCTCCCGGGCTCGATTCCCACGATCGAGCGACGTCCGAGCCACACCACGTCCAGTGCGGCGGAGCCGTCGAACAGCTCCGCCTCCAGGGCGGGTACGCCCGCCCTCGGCCGCAGGGTGACCGTACGCAGGGTGCCGGTCACCTTGACTATCTGGCGGTCGTGGCAGTCGCAGATCCGCAGGCACCCCGCGGCTTCTGCGTCCTCCTGCAGCTCAGCCGAATGCAGATCCTCCTGGGAGGTGGAAAGCCGCTCTATCATCCGGCGGAACCGGCCCGCCGGCCTGGCCGGTTTCGCGGGCTTCTCGGGACGCGGTTCAGCACTCATACAGGAAGCGTACCGGCGCCCCCGCTACCTCTCGAAGCGGTATCCCATGCCCGGTTCGGTGATGAAGTGCCGGGGGTGCGAGGGATCCGCCTCCAGCTTGCGGCGCAGCTGTGCCATGTAGACGCGCAGATAGTTGGTCTCCGTGCCGTACGAGGGCCCCCAGACCTCCTGGAGGAGCTGCTTCTGGCTGACCAGCTTGCCGGCGCCCCGCACCAGCACCTCCAGCAGGTGCCACTCGGTGGGGGTCAGGCGTACGTCGCGCCCCGCGCGCACCGCCTTCTTGGCCGCCAGGTCCACCGTGAAGCCGTCGGTCTCCACGATCACCTCGTCCCCGCCGGCCGCGGCTGCGGGCTCGGCCCGGCGGACCGCCGCGCGGAGCCGGGCCAGGAGTTCATCCATGCCGAAGGGCTTGGTGACGTAGTCGTCGGCGCCCGCGTCCAGGGCCTCGACCTTCTCGTCGGAGCTGTGGCGGGCGGAGAGCACCAGGATCGGCACCCGGGTCCAGCCGCGCAGGCCCTTGATCACCTCCACCCCGTCCATGTCGGGCAGGCCGAGGTCGAGGACGACCACGTCGGGGTGGCGGGCCGCGGCGAGCTCCAGGGCGCCCGCGCCGTCGGCGGCCGCGTCGACCTCGTACTTGCGCGCCTTGAGGTTGATCACGAGGGCTCGGACGATCTGCGGCTCGTCGTCCACCACGAGCACCCGGGTCATTGGGGTCCTGCTTTCTGTCGTCCGGCGTGGTCTTCTGCGCGGTCTTCGGTGTGATGTGCGGTGGTGGGGTCCACCGTCACATGTGAAAGTGCACGATCGCGTGTCACCGCACGCAGCGTGAGCACCATGGTCAGCCCGCCCCCAGGGGTGTCCTCGGCCGTCAGCGTGCCGTCCATGGCCTCGGCGAAGCCCCGGGCCACCGCGAGCCCCAGGCCCACCCCCGCCCCGCGCGGGGCGTCCCCGTACCGCTGGAAGGGCGCGAAGATCCGGTCCTTGGCCTCGTCCGGCACCCCGCGCCCGCGGTCCACGACCCGCACCTCGACCCGGTCGCCGAGGAAGCTGGCCGCAACCAGCACCGGCTCCCCGGGCGGGCTGTACTTCACAGCGTTCTCCACCACGTTGGCCACGGTCCGCTCCAGCAGCCCCGGGTCCACGGCGACCATCGGCAGCGTCTCCGGCACGTCCAGCAGCACGCTGTCCTCCGGTACGCCGCCCAGCGCCATCGGGACCACCTCGTCGAGGTCGATCTGCCGGATCAGCGGGGTCACGGTGCCGGTCTGGAGCCGGGACATGTCCAGCAGGTTGCCCACGAGGTGGTCGAGCCGGTCCGCGCCGTCCTCGATCCCTTCGAGCAGCTCCGCCCGGTCCTCCTCGGACCACTCCACGTCGTCGGAGCGCAAGGAGCTGACGGACGCCTTGATGGAGGCCAGCGGCGTACGCAGGTCATGGCTGACGGCGGCCAGCAGCGCGGTCCGGATCCGGTTGCCCTCGGCCAGCCGCCGGGCCTCCTCGGCCTCCCCCACCAGCCGCTGGCGGTCCAGCACCACGGCGGCCTGGGCGGCGAAGGCCCCGAGCACCCGGCGGTCCTCGGCGGGCAGTACCCGCCCGGACAGGGCGAGCGCCATGTGGTCGCCGATGGGCATGTCCACATCCGCGTCCTCGGGCCGCGCGACCGGGCTCGGGCCGACGCTGCCGGCCTGCTCCCAGGGCTCGACGTCGCTCTCGCGCTCCAGCAGGGCCACCGATTCCATGGCGAAGGTCTCGCGCACCCGTTCCAGCAGCGCGTCCAGCGCGGTCTCCCCGCGCAGCACGCTGCCGGCCAGGAAGGAGAGGATCTCGGACTCGGCGCGCAGCCGCGCTGCCTGCTGGGTGCGCCGGGCGGCCAGGTCCACCACGGAGGCCACCGAGACCGCCACGCCCAGGAAGACGGCGATGGCGACGATGTTCCTGGGATCGGCGATGGTCCAGGTGCGTACGGGAGGGGTGAAGAACCAGTTCAGCAGCAGTGAACCGACGGCGGCGGAGGCGAGGGCCGGCCACAGCCCGCCCAGCAGCGCGGCCGCGACCGTCAGCGCCAGGAAGAGCAGCATGTCGACGGCGAGCCCGGGTTCCACGTCGATGTGCGTGAGCAGCAGGCACAGCAGCAGCGGGAAGAGCGTTCCCACGACCCAGCCGGCGACGGTCCGGGGCCGCCCGAGCCCGGCCGCGGTGCGGACCACCGGCAGGCCGCGTCCCTTGGCGACCTCCTCGTGCGTGACGATGTGGACGTCGAGGTCGGGCCCCGAGTCGCGGGCCACGCTCGCCCCGACGCCCGGCCCCAGGACGTACTGCCAGGCCTTGCGGCGACTGGAGCCGAGCACGATCTGGGTGGCGTTGACCCCGCGGGCGAAGGCGAGGAGCGCTTCGGGGATGTTGTCGCCGATGACATGGTGAAACGTTCCGCCGAGGTCCTCGACCAGGGTCCGCTGGCCCGCGAGCTCCTTCGGCGAGGCGGAGGTCAGCCCGTCGCTCCGGGCTATGTAGACGGCCAGGATCTCGCTGCCGGAGCCCTTGGCCGCCATCCGCGAGGCGCGGCGGATCAGCGTGCGCCCCTCCGGCCCGCCGGTGAGGCCTACGACGATCCGCTCGCGCGCCTGCCAGGTCGAGCGGATGTCGTGCTCGCCCCGGTACTGCTGGAGGTACTCGTCGGCCCGGTCGGCCACCCACAGCAGCGCCAGCTCGCGCAGCGCGGTGAGGTTGCCGGGACGGAAGTAGTGGGACAGGGCCGCGTCGACCTTGTCGGCCTTGTATATGTTGCCGTGTGCCATGCGACGTCGCAGCGCGTGCGGTGACATGTCAACGAGCTCGATCTGGTCGGCCCGCCGGACCACCTCGTCCGGCACGGTCTCCCGCTGCCGCACCCCGGTGATCGACTCGACCACGTCCCCGAGCGACTCCAGGTGCTGGATGTTGACGGTGGACACGACGTCGATGCCGGCTCGCAGCAGTTCCTCGACGTCCTGCCAGCGCTTCGCGTTGCGCGAGCCGGGCACGTTGGTGTGCGCGAGTTCGTCCACCAGCGCCACGGCGGGGCGGCGGGCGAGGAGCGCGTCCACGTCCATCTCCGTGAAGGCGGCGCCCCGGTAGGTCAGCTCCTTGCGCGGCACCTGTTCCAGGCCGTGCAGCATGACCTCGGTGCGCGGCCGCCCGTGGTGTTCGACGAAGCCGACGACACAGTCGCCGCCCCGTTCCACCCGGCGGTGGCCTTCCGAGAGCATGGCGTACGTCTTGCCCACTCCGGGTGCCGCGCCGAGATGGATCCTTAGCCTGCCGCGTCCCATGCGCTCATTCTCGGGGACGTTCCCGCTGTTCACGCACCGATGGACGGCAGGGGGCCGATCCCTGACGCATCCCTGACGCGGCCGGCGCCCGCCGCCCCGGGCCCCCGTGGAAAGGCCGGTGGGCCCCGCCCCGAAGGAGCGGGGCCCACCGGCCGAAAACATCAGTACGTGAAGCGAAGCCAGCCGTGGTTCAGCGGACCTCGGTGGTCTCCGGGCCGCGCTGCAGCTGGCCCATTCCGCCGGAGAAGCGCGAGCCCTCCGCCTCCTCGGCCGTCTGCACACCGTCCGGCACCATCTGGGCGTCGTTCGGCAGCTTCAGGACGATCGGGTCACGCGGGGCCATCGGCCCGTCACCGCGCACGACGACCGTGTCCCGGAAGATCTGCTCCAGCACGCCGGCCGACTCGGGACGCACCGCGCCCTGGCCGGAGATGACCCCGCGCAGGAACCAGCGCGGGCCGTCGACGCCGACGAAGCGCACCAGCTGGGCGCCGGTCTGGCCGTCGGGCAGCGGTACGGGCACCTGCGCGCGCAGCTCCCAGCCCAGCGGGCCCTGGACCTCGTCGATGATGCCGCCCTGCTGGGTGATGCCCGAGGCGATCTCGTCACGGACCTCGCCCCAGATGCCCTCCTTCTTGGGCGCGGCGAAGGCCTGCAGCTGTACGGCGCTGTCCCCGAGGACCACGGTCGCGGCCACGATCGCGTCACCCGCGACCTCGACGCGCAGCTCCATGCCCTCGACACCGGGTACGAGGATGCCGCCCAGGTCGACCCGGCCGTCGGCCGGGTTGCCGAGCACTTCGGAGACGTCCCACGGGCCGTCGGGCCGCGGGGCCGGCGGCAGGTTCAGCCTGCGCGGCTTGACCGAGTCGAGCTCGTCGGCGTCGGCCGGCTCATCGGCGCGCACGCCGTCGACCTGCTCGGCCGCGCCGCCGTCCTTGACGGAGTCGTTCTTCTTGCGACGTCCGAACACGTCACTGTCCTTCCCGGTCGGTTACGACCGAAGCGTAGCCATTCCCACCCTGCTGACCAGCGCCGGATCCGGCCACGGCCGCATGACCGCCGGTGGAGCCGAAGCCTCCCTCGGCCCGGGCCGAGCCGGGAAGCTCCGCCACCTCGTGGAAGCGCACCTTCTCGACCCGCTGGACAACCAGCTGGGCAATGCGGTCGAAACGCTCGAACCTGACGCTCTCGCGCGGGTCGAGATTGACCACGATCACCTTGATCTCCCCACGGTACCCGGCATCCACCGTCCCCGGGGCATTCACGAGCGCGAGCCCGCAGCGCGCGGCCAGGCCCGAGCGCGGGTGCACGAAGGCGGCGTACCCGTCGGGCAGCGCGATGGAGACGCCGGTGGGAAGTACGGCCCGCTCGCCGGGCTCCAGTTCAGCGGCCACGGTGGTCACCAGATCGCAGCCGGCGTCGCCGGGGTGGCCGTAGGCGGGCAGGGGCACCTCGGGGTCGACTCGGCGGATCAGTACGTCAACCGGGACATTGTTATGTGACATCACGGGTTCACCTCGAAGGCGCGTGCACGCCTGACCTGGTCCGGATCGGCCATCGCCGCCCGGATCTCCTCGGGACGACCGTTGTCGATGAAGTGGTCGACCTTCACTTCTATGAACAGGGCGTCGGCGCGCAGCGCGACCGGGCCCCGGGGGCCACCGATCCGGCCGACCGCCGTGGAGTAGATCTTCCGCCCGGCGACGGCGGTGACCTCGGCCTCCAGGTGCAGGACGGTGCCCACCGGCACGGGCCGTACGAAGTCGGTCTCCAGCCGCCCGGTGACCGCGATGACGCGCAGCAGCCAGTTCAGCGAGCCGATCGTCTCGTCCAGCGCGGTGGCCAGGACGCCGCCGTGGGCGAGGCCGGGTGCACCCTGATGAGCGGGTTTGACGGTGAACTCGGCGGTGACGCGTACGCCCTCGCCCGCGCGGGCCTGGAGGTGGAGACCGTGCGACTGACCCTCGCCACAGCCGAAACAGTGTTCGTAGTGCGCGCCGAGGAGTTCGCCGGGAGCCGGGGCGTCGGGATGCCGGACCGGTGCGGCGGCATCGGCCGGGGGTGTCAACGCTGTGTTTCGTCCACTCACAGCCGCTGACCTTACCCGCGCGGCTACCCGCGGGTCGCCTCGTGGCAGGCTTGCCGGTATGCAGCTCTCCCCCGCGCACCACGACGAACGCCTGTCCGCTCCCCGCTCCTGGTGGGGCATCTCCGTACTGGCCGGTCTCGCCTGCGCGCTGATGCTGCTGCCGCTGGGATCGCTGCCGCTGCTGGCCGGGCTGGTCGGGGGCACCGCGCTGACGGGCATGCTGGTGAGTTCGTACGGTTCCGCGCGCGTGCGCGTGGTGAACGGTTCGCTGGCGGTCGGCGACGCTCGGATCCCGGTGGCGGCGCTGGGCGAGCCCGAGATCCTGGAGGCGGAGGAGGCCCGTGCCTGGCGCACGTACAAGGCCGATACCCGTGCCTTCATGCTGATGCGCAGCTACGTGCCGACGGCCGTGCGCGTCGAGATCACCGACCCGGACGACCCGACCCCGTACGTCTACGTCTCCACGCGCGAACCGCGGGCACTGGTCGCGGCGATCCGCGCGGCGAAGAACGCTCGGCCTCAGTCCTGAGGCTTCGGCCCTGATCGAGACGAGCCCGGACCCTCCAGCGCGTCCCTGGTGCCCCCGTCAAGGGGTTGGGAAGGCTGCTCCAGGGGCGGCAGCGCGGGCAGGGCATCCCACGGCACGGCGCGGCGCCGCAGGTCCGTACGGACCTTCTCGGCGAGTTTCCTGGTGTCCCGGCGGTTCATGACCGCTCCCACGGCGGCGCCGACCAGGAAGGGCATCAGGTTCGGCAGATTGCGGAACATCCGCTTCATGATCTGCTGGCGCAGTTCGCGCTTCATCTGACCGCCCAGCGCCGCGTTCAGCGTCGTGGGCTTGGTCAGGTCGACCCCGCGCTCCTGCGTCCACGACGACAGGTAGGCGAGGCTGCGCTCCCTCAGGGCGCCGGGCGCCCGCAGTCCGTAGACCTCGTGGAGTTCGGCTACGAGCTTCAGCTCGATCGCCGCGACGGCGGTGATCTCCGCGGCCAGCTCCGCCGGCATCGCGGGCGGAACCGGCAGCATCGCCGCCGCGCCGATGCCCGCGCCGACGGTCGACGTGGCATTGGCGGCCCCGGCGATCAGCTTGTCGGCAAGCTGATCGGGACCGAGGTCCGGGAACTGCGCGCGCAGTGTCGCGAGGTCCCGAACCGGAACGCGCGGTGCGTTCTCGATGATTCGGTCGGTGATGTACAGGGCGGCGGCCTTCGCGCTTGCGCCGCCCTGGCGCACACCGTTCTTGACGGCTTGCATCCGACGCTTCCCGGGTTTACCCCGGACGTCCACGTCGGCCGACGTGGCCGACGGCACCGCCACGGGGGCGGTGTCGGAGGACGCGGCGGTCGTGTCGAGGGCCGAGCCGCCGGAGGCCCCGGGGCCCGTTTCCGGGCCCGTGGCTGCCGCCTGCGTCTCCGCCGGACCGCCGGCCTTTCGGAAGCGTCGCTTCCGAAACGGCGTCGAGCCTGTCATGGCCGAGGCCTCAGTCGCAGTCGCGGCAGATCGGCTGGCCGTTCTTCTCTCGTGCCAGCTGGCTGCGGTGGTGGACCAGGAAGCAGCTCATGCAGGTGAACTCATCGGCCTGCTTGGGCAGCACCCGGACGGCCAGTTCCTCGTTGGAAAGGTCCGCACCGGGCAGTTCGAGGCTCTCGGCGCCGTCGAAGTCGTCGACGTCGACGCTCGAGGACGACTTCTCGCTGCGCCGGGCCTTCAGCTCCTCAATGCTGTCGTTGTCGACGTCGTCGTCGGTCTTGCGTGGGGTGTCGTAGTCCGTTGCCATTTTTTCGCTCTCCCCCTCTGGGATTTAGCGGTGTCTCAGCGCACGTAACGCGCGAGAGGCCGGACTTGTGCCCGACCTGAGGCGGAGATTTTGCCTCACATCAAGGTCTGTTACTCAATCGACACCCAGCCGCACGCCCGAAGGAGCTTGTGGCTGGGATGACGACCGGGACCGTACACGGTCCGGGGGCCGTCTTGCACAAACGCCACCCCGTGTATTTCCCGCCATTGAGGGTGCCGGAAACCCGGACTTCCCGGGCTTTCCGGCTGCCCTGGGGTCACTGAACGCACATGACCCGACACTCGACAATGTGATCGATCACACAACTACCATCCCACACTCCCGCCAGCCCTTCCGCTCACAGCGAACGACGCCCGGGTGGATCAAAGGGGCAGCGTGACACGCATCACGAGGCCGCCGCCCTCGCGCGGGGTCGCGAGGATGCGCCCGCCGTGTGCGCGCGCCACAGAGCGCGCGATCGAGAGGCCGAGCCCCACACCCTTGTCACTGCCCGTGCGCTCCGTACGCAGCCGCCTGAAGGGCTCGAAGAGGTTGTCCACCTCGTACGCGGGAACCACAGGACCCGTGTTCGATACGAGGAGCACCGCCTGGCCGTGCTCCTGCTCGGTCGTGACCTCCACCCAGCCACCCTCCGGCACGTTGTACCGGACGGCGTTCTGCACCAGGTTGAGGGCGATCCGCTCCAGCAGCACGCCATTGCCCTGGACCACGGCCGGCGCGCGCTCGCCCCGGATCTTCACGCCCTTCGCGGCAGCCTCACCGCGCACCTGGTCGATGGCGCGCGAGGCGACCTCCGCCAGGTCCACGGGTTTGCGCTCGACGATCTGGTTGTCGCTGCGGGCCAGCAGCAGCAGGCCCTCCACCAGCTGCTCGCTGCGTTCGTTGGTGGCCAGCAGCGTCTTGCCGAGCTGCTGGAGCTCCACCGGCGCACCGGGATCCGAGAGGTGCACCTCCAGCAGCGTCCGGTTGATGGCGAGCGGGGTCCTCAGCTCGTGCGAGGCGTTGGCCACGAAGCGCTGCTGCGCCGTGAAGGCCCGCTCCAGCCGGTCGAGCATCTCGTCGAAGGTGTCGGCGAGCTCCTTGAGCTCGTCGTCGGGTCCGTCCAGCTCGATCCGCCGGGTCAGGTCGGAGCCGACCACCCGGCGGGCGGTCCGGGTGATCTTGCCGAGCGGCGAGAGCACCCGCCCTGCCATCGCGTAGCCGAAGGCGAAGGCGATGATGCTCAGCCCCAGCAGAGCCATCAGCGAGCGGCTCAGCAGGTCGTCCAGGGCATGCCTGCGCTGTTCGAGGATGCACTGGCTGATCGCGGCGTTGAAGTGGTCGAACGACTGGTCGATACCGACGACGCCGGGGCAGGTGGTGCTGGACACCTTCACCTCCTGCCCGCCGACGATCTTGAACGGGAGCGCGTTGCCCTCCCGCAGCGCCTGCGCGGCCAGCAGGTAGATGATCGACAGCAGCAGGATGCCCGCGATCAGGAACATTCCGCCGTACAGCAGCGTGAGCCGTATCCGGATGGTCGGCCGCAGCCAAGGGAAAGGACCCTCGGGCTGGCCGGGGTCCCAGGTCGGTTTCGGTGGCGCCGGTGGTGGTGGCGGGGTGGCTGCCATCCGCGTCAGATCCGGTATCCGGAGCCGGGCACGGTCACGATGACGGGCGGCTCCCCGAGCTTGCGGCGCAGCGTCATGACGGTCACCCGGACCACATTGGTGAACGGGTCGGTGTTCTCGTCCCAGGCCTTCTCCAGCAGCTGCTCGGCGGACACCACGGTCCCCTCGCTGCGCATGAGCACCTCCAGTACCGCGAACTCCTTCGGAGCCAGCTGCACCTCCTTGCCCTCGCGGAACACCTCGCGCCGGTTCGGGTCCAGCTTGATCCCCGCCCGCTCCAGCACGGGCGGCAGCGCGACGGTCGTACGCCGGCCCAGGGCCCGTACGCGCGCGGTCAGCTCGCTGAAGGCGAAGGGCTTGGGCAGGTAGTCGTCGGCCCCGAGCTCCAGGCCCTCCACCCGGTCGCTCACATCGCCGGAGGCGGTCAGCATGAGCACCCGCGTGGGCATCCCCAGCTCGACGATCTTCCGGCAGACGTCGTCACCGTGCACCAGCGGAAGGTCCCGGTCGAGCACGACCACGTCGTAGTCGTTCACCCCGACGCGCTCCAGGGCGGCGGCGCCGTCGTACACGACGTCCACGGCCATGGCCTCTCGGCGCAGGCCGGTGGCCACCGCATCGGCGAGCAGTTGCTCGTCCTCGACGACGAGTACGCGCACGTCGTTTCCTTCCTTCGAGCCCAGAAGGGCACACGTGTATTGCGCGTCCATCCTGCCGGTTTCGGCCGTAAACCGGCTGTAAGGCACCGCTGTGGGTGACGCGGGCCCCCGACGGGACGGGTACGTGCAGGGCAACTGAGGATTCCCTCGCCTCGTGAGGTTTCTGGGCCCGGGGTGCCGGGGAGGACGACAGAACACCCCGACCACTCCCTGACGGCGGACTGCCACGTGCTCACCCGCCGCCGACCCACGAAGAGGGGGCGCACCCACCATGGACGCATTCACCGCGGGTCTCCTGCAGCGCATCAGGACCACGCAGTCGGACCTCAGCAAGGCCCGCGAGACGGGCGACGACTACCTCGCGGATGTGGAGCAGGCCGAGTTGGAAGACCTCCAGCGCCTCGCCGCGGAACACGGCGTGCCGGTCAACGCGGCCTGACCGGCACCGAGCCCCGGCAGTACACCCCCAGCAGTACCGAAACCCTCGGCAGTACCTGAACCCTCACCAGCACTGAAGATCCGTCAGCGGTACCCACACCCCCGCAGTACCCCGGACCCCGGCCGCCACTCCAGGCGGCCGGGGTCCGTCCGCGCGCGCCCGGGGCGCACGGCCTCGTCAGTCGTGCCAGGCTCCGGCTTCCTCCAGCAGCGGCTGGAGCGAGGCGAACACGGCCGGGCTCGCCGCCACGGTGAGTTCGCCCGAGGCCCGCTCCCCCGGCCGCCCTCCGGTCAGCGCCCCGGCCTCCCGGGCGATCAGGTCGCCCGCCGCCAGGTCCCACGGGTTCAGCCCGCGCTCGTAGTACCCGTCCAGGCGCCCGGCGGCCACGTCGCACAGGTCCAGCGCCGCCGAACCGCCCCGCCGGATGTCCCGCACCAGCGGGATGATCCGCCGGACGACATCGGCCTGGCGCACCCGCCGGGTCTGGACGTACCCGAAGCCGGTCCCGATCAGCGCCTGGTCCAGCGGCGCGGCCGCCCGGCAGGCCAGCCTGGCCGTGCCCAGCCACGCGCCGCCGCCGAGCACCGCGTGGTACGTCTCTGCGCGCATCGGCGCCGCCACGACGCCGACCACGCTCTCGCCCCGGTACTCGGCCGCGATGGACACGCCCCAGCTCGGGAGGCCGTAGAGGTAGTTCACGGTGCCGTCCAGCGGGTCGACGACCCACCGCACCCCGCTCGTGCCCACGCTGTCGGCGCCCTCCTCGCCGAGCAGCCCGTCCTCGGGCCGCCGCTCCGCGAGGATGCCGGTGATCAGCTTCTCGGCCGCGATGTCCATCTCGGTCACGACGTCGATCGGGCTGCTCTTCGTGGACGCCACCGCCAGTTCCGCCGGCCGTCCGTCGCGCAGCAGTTCCCCGGCCTGCCGGGCGGCCTCCAGGCCCACCTCCAGCAGTTCGGCCTTCAGCTCCTGGGTGATCACGTCTTCAGGGGTCACGGTCCCGCTCTCTACGCGTACGGACTGTCCGCGCCCGCGGCCGCCGGCCGGGGCGCCCGCGCCGGGCAGCAGCCCACGGCGCACAGGTCATGGCTTGCTCCGAGCAGCCCCAGCGCGCACCGCTCCACGGCCTCGCCGCGCTCGGTGGCGGCCCGCTCCAGCACGAGGTCGCGTACGGCCGCCGCGAAGCGGGGGTCGGCTCCGACCGTCGCCGACCGGGCGATCGGCAGGCCCAGTTCCGCGGCCCTGGCCGTCGCCTCCGTGTCGAGGTCGTAGAGGACCTCCATGTGGTCCGAGACGAAGCCGATCGGCACCATCACCGCCGCCGGGGCGCCCGCCCTGTGCAGCGCCTCCAGGTGGTCGCAGATGTCCGGCTCCAGCCACGGGATGTGCGGGGCGCCGCTGCGGGACTGGTAGACCAGCTCCCAGGGCAGCTCCGTGCCCGTCTCGGCGCGCACCGCGTGCGCGATCACCTGTGCCACGTCACGGTGCTGTTTGACGTACGCCCCGCCCTCGCCGTGCTCCTCGACCGGGCCGGAGGTGTCGGCGGCCGCGGTCGGGATGGAGTGCGTGGTGAAGACCAGGTGCGCGCCGCCGCGGACCGCGGCCGGCAGCGACTCCAGCGAGGCGAGCACGCCGTCGATCATGGGCTGCACGAAGCCGGGGTGGTTGAAGTAGTGGCGCAGCTTGTCCACCCGGGGCAGTTCGGCCACGCCCTCCTCGGCGAGCACGGCCAGCGCGTCGGCGAGGTTCTCGCGGTACTGCCGGCAGCCCGAGTACGACGCGTACGCGCTGGTCGCGAGCACCGCGATCCGGCGGCGGCCGTCCGCGGCCATCTCCCGCAGCACGTCGGTCAGGTACGGCGCCCAGTTCCGGTTGCCCCAGTACACCGGCAGGTCCAGCCCGTGCTCGGCGAAGTCCTTGCGCAGCGCGTCCAGCAGCTCGCGGTTCTGCGCGTTGATCGGGCTGACCCCGCCGAAGCCGAAGTAGTGCTGCCCGACCTCCTTCAGCCGCTCCCGTGGGATGCCGCGCCCGCGCGTGACGTTCTCCAGGAACGGCACTACGTCGTCGGGTCCCTCGGGGCCCCCGAAGGAGAGCAGCAGGAGGGCGTCGTACGGAGCGGCGGTCCCGCCGGCCGGCGGGAAGTGCTGGTCTGACATGCGTCGAATCCTGCCACCCGGCGCCCGCGCGCGAGAACCGGCCCGGCGGGAGCCCCGCCCCCGTCGCAGGTAAGGTGACCCTAAGTTCAACGTCCGGAATTTCCCCGTGCGGGTGCCTTGTCGGCGGTCGTAACCTGTACGAGCCACCGATGTCCCTTACGGAGATCCCTTGCCCAGTCCCTACCGCGCGATCTTCGCGGCCCCCGGCACCAAGGGGTTCAGCGCCGCCGGCCTCATCGGCCGCCTGCCGATCTCCATGGTGGGCGTCGGCATCCTCACCATGATCTCCGAGATCACCGGCCGTTATGCGATGGCCAGCGCCCTCACCGGCACCCTGGCCCTCGCCGCAGCGGTGATCGGCCCCCAGGTCTCGCGACTGGTGGACCAGTACGGCCAGCGGCGCGTCCTGCGCCCCGCGACCCTGATAGCCGTCGGCTCGATCGCCGGGCTGCTGCTGGCCGCCGCGAACGGCCTCCCGGACTGGACGCTCTTCGTGTTCGCCGCGATCGCGGGGTGCGTGCCGAGCGTCGGCTCGATGGTCCGCGCCCGCTGGACCACGATCTACCAGGACTCCCCGCGCGAGCTGCACACCGCGTACTCCTTCGAGTCCGTGGTCGACGAGGTCTGCTTCATCTTCGGCCCGATCATCGCCATCGGGCTCTCGACCATCTGGTTCCCGGAGGCCGGACCGCTGATCGCGGCCGTCTGCCTCCTGGTCGGTGTCTGGCTCCTCACCGCCCAGCGCTCCACCGAACCGAAGGCGCACCCGCGCGGCGAACACACGGACCGCAGCTCCGCCCTGCGCTCCCCCGGCCTCCAGGTGCTGACGGCCACCTTCGTGGCGACGGGCGCCATTTTCGGCTCCATCGACGTGGCCACCCTGGCCTTCGCCGAGGAGCAGGGCCACAAGTCCTCCGCCAGCTTCGTCCTGGCGATCTGGGCGGCCGGATCCTGCCTGGCCGGCATCGTGTTCGGCCTCCTGCACCTCGAGAGCAAGGCCGAACGCAGGTGGGTGCTGGGCATCTGTGCGATGGCCGTGAGTATGATCCCCCTCCTACTGGCCGGGAACCTCCCGTTTCTGGCCGTGGCGCTCTTCGTCTCGGGCCTCGCCATCGCTCCCACGATGATCACCACGATGGCCCTGATCGAGGCGCACGTACCCCGCGCGAAGCTGACCGAGGGCATGACCTGGATCAGCACCGGCCTCGCGGTCGGCGTCGCGGTCGGCTCCTCGGTGACCGGCCTGGTCATCGACGCGGCCGGCGCGCAGCGCGGGTTCGTCGTCTCCATCGCGTCGGGAGCGGCCGCGGCGGCGGTGGCGTTCGCGGGTTACCGCCGGCTGACGAGGCCGGCGCAAGGGGAGGAGCCAGCCACCGATGGGGACGGCGACAGCAGGGCAGTTCAGGCCGACACGGGCCGCATGGCGTAACTGGGCGGGCAATGTCACCGCCACACCCGCCCGTGTGGTGACCCCGGCCTCGGTCGGGGAGCTCCAGGAGGTGGTCCGCCGGGCCGCCGAGGACGGGCTGCCGGTGAAGGCGGTCGGCACCGGCCACTCCTTCACCGCGGCCGCGGTGACCGACGGCGTACTCGTACGGCCGCAGGCGCTGGCCGGGATCCGGTCGATCGACCGGGCAGCGGGCACGGTCACCGTGGCGGCGGGCACGGTCCTGAAAGACCTCAACCGGGCCCTGGCGAGGGCGGGCCTGTCGCTCACCAACATGGGCGACATCATGGAGCAGACGGTCTCCGGCGCCACCGCCACGGGCACCCACGGCACCGGCCGCGACTCCGCCTCCATCGCCGCCCAGATCCGCGGCCTGGACCTGGTCACCGCCGACGGCCGGCTGCTGACGTGTTCCGAGAAGGAGCATCCGGACGTCTTCGCGGCGGCCCGCCTCGGCATCGGGGCGCTCGGCATCGTCACCTCGCTCACCCTCGCCGTGGAACCGGTCTTCTTCCTGACCGCCCGTGAGGAGCCGATGAGCTTCGACCAGGTGACGGCCGAGTTCGACCAGCACGTCGCGGAGAACGAGCACTTCGAGTTCTACTGGTTCCCGCACACCGGCAACTGCACCACCAAGCGCAACAACCGCAGCCACGGCCCGGCCGCCCCGCCCGGCCCGGTGAGCGCCTGGATAGAGGACGAGCTGCTGTCCAACGGCGTCTTCCAGGTGGTCAACTCACTGGGCCGCGCGGCCCCCGCGACCATCCCCTCCATCGCCCGGATCGCCAGCCGCGCCCTGTCGGCGCGCACCTACACGGACATCCCGTACAAGGTGTTCACCAGTCCGCGCCGGGTCCGCTTCGTGGAGATGGAGTACGCGCTCCCGCGCGAGCGCGTGATCGAGGCGCTGCGGGAGCTCAAGGCGATGGTCGACGGCTCGCGCCTGCGGATCAGCTTCCCGGTGGAGGTGCGGACGGCTCCGGCGGACGACATCGCGTTGTCGACGGCGTCGGGTCGCGAGAGCGCGTACATCGCGGTGCACATGTACCGCGGCACCCCGTACCAGGCGTACTTCACGGCGGCCGAGCGCATCTTCACCGCGCACGGCGGCCGGCCCCACTGGGGCAAGGTGCACACGCGGGACGCGCAGTACCTCGCGGGGGTCTATCCGCGCTTCGGCGAGTTCACCGCGCTCAGGGACCGGCTGGATCCGGACCGGATGTTCGGCAACGACTATCTGCGGCGCGTGCTCGGGGCGTAAGGCCGCGGGACCCGCCGGGGTCACGAGGGCCGCTCGCTAGTGCCGATGCCAGGTGCCGGTGCCCGCCCCGGGCATCGGCGCGTCCGGCCGGTGGTCGGCGGACTCGCGGGTCCCGGCCGAGAGCGGCCTGTCACCGCCCTGCTGCCGACCGAGGTTCCCGCGATCGCCTCGTACGTACCGAGCCCGCCGGCGGTGGCGAGGGAAGTGCCCGCGATCTGGGTCATGCTCAGATCGGGGCCCCTTCCCCTCCGGACTCTCCGGTCCGGCTTCCCCTACCGCCTTCTGAACCATCGCCAATCCCCCACGTGTCCGACCCCTTGCGCTTCTCCTCTTCCAGCGGTTACAGACCGCTGAGCGAAACGGATGGTTCCGGATCGGGGGATTCTGTGAAGCAGGACACCCGAAATCGGGCGCGCGCGCAGGTCGTCCGGATATGAGCCCGATTCAGGGCAGCCCAACTCCCGCCGCCAGGGACAAGTTCGGCGGCGCGGCGGTCCACCCCGGTGGCCCGAATGGAGTACTGTGGCGAGCCCTGGGACCGTCCTTCCTTCCGGATGTCCGGACTCGGGAGAGGGGGCCGGACGATGGAAAAACGGCACTCGAGACCGGCGATGCCGCGGTATTGCACGGATCCTGCTGCGGACAGTAATCGTTCGGTCACTGTCCGTGCCCAACAGGTA
Organism: Streptomyces sp. NPDC003042; assembly: GCF_053591315.1. Classification (NCBI taxonomy): domain Bacteria; kingdom Bacillati; phylum Actinomycetota; class Actinomycetes; order Kitasatosporales; family Streptomycetaceae; genus Streptomyces; species Streptomyces sp. NPDC003042. The sequence continues at coordinate 98,893 of NZ_JBSFTP010000003.1, read as the reverse complement.
ACCGTGCCATAACGTCGATCAAGGGCGCATGCCCGACACGCCGGTTTAACTCGGCAAGGTTGTGGCAGGCTGCACCCGGGCAGGCCACACTCGACTAGCGGAAGCAGCGACGCACGTGACGTCGGCAGGCACCACCCGGGAGGTCCCCATGCCCGAACTGCGTGTCGTGGCCGTCTCCAATGACGGAACACGACTGGTGCTCAAGGCTGCGGACAGCACGGAGTACACGCTTCCGATCGACGAGCGTCTACGGGCTGCCGTACGCAATGACCGCGCGCGCCTGAACCAGATCGAGATCGAGGTCGAGAGCCACCTCCGCCCCCGCGACATCCAGGCCCGCATACGGGCCGGTGCCTCCGCGGAGGAGGTCGCTCAGCTCGCGGGCATCCCGGTCGACCGGGTCCGCCGCTTCGAGGGCCCCGTGCTGGCCGAGCGCGCCTTCATGGCCGAGCGTGCCCGCAAGACGCCCGTGCGCCGTCCCGGCGAGAACACCGGGCCCCAGCTCGGCGAGGCCGTGCAGGAGCGCCTCACGCTGCGCGGGGCCGACAAGGACTCCGTCCAGTGGGACTCCTGGCGCCGCGACGACGGCACCTGGGAGATCCTGCTCGTCTACTGCGTGGCGGCCGAACCGCACTCTGCGAGCTGGACGTACGACCCTCCGCGCCGGCTGGTCGTGGCCGTGGACGACGAAGCCCGTTCCCTGATCGGCGAGTCGGACGATCTGCCGTCGACACCGGAACCGAGCTTCCCCTTCGTGCCGCGCATCGCCCGGCTGCCGCGGGACCGGCCGCTGGACCGCGCCCTGGACCGCCAGCTGGAGCGGACGACCAACCACACGGCCCCCGCTCCGGATCCGGAGGAGGAGCGGGACACCCTGACGAGCCTTCTGGAAGCGGTCCCGAGCTTCCGCGGCGACATGGTGGTACCGGACCGGTCCGAGCCCACGGCCGAGGAGCCGGAGGCGGCCGAACCGCCGGCGCCGGCCGCCTCGGCGGGCGCGGGCTCCGCGTACGCCGATGTGCTGATGCCCCGTACGGTGGCGGGCCACCGCGACCGCCTGACGGGTACGACGGACCGCCAGGCCGAGGCCGACGGGGTCCGCCCCGGGCGCCGTGCGGCGGTGCCGAGCTGGGACGAGATCGTCTTCGGCACCCGCCGCAAGAAGCAGGAGTAAGAGGAGCAGGGAGTAAGAGACGCGGCCCCGCTGGGCTGCGGCGTCCATCGGGCGCCGCAGCCGGCGCCGCTACTCGGGGTCCGGGCCCGTGACCACCGGGCGGCTCGGGTCGAAGGACCACTCCGACCAGCTGCCCGCGTAGAGGTCGGACGCGATGCCCGCCACCTCCAGGGCGAGGACCTGGTGGGCCCCGGAGACACCCGATCCGCAGTACACCCCCACCGAGGTCCCGTCGTGGACGCCGAGCCCCGCGAACCGGGCGCGCAGCACGTCCACCGGAAGGAACCGGCCGTCGGGGCCCACGTTTTCCGTGGTCGGGGCCGACACCGCGCCCGGGATGTGCCCGCCGACCCGGTCGATCGGCTCGACCTCGCCGCGGTAGCGCTCCCCGGCCCGGGCGTCCAGCAGGATCCCGGAGCGGGCCAGCGCGGCTGCCGCGTCCGCGTCCAGCAGGCCGAGCGCCCCCGGGTTTGGCTTGAAATCGCCCTCAACCGGAGCAGATACGTCAGCGGTGACCGCGCCCCCCGCCGCCGTCCATGCGGCCAGGCCGCCGTCGAGCACCCGCACGTGCGTGTGACCCGTCCAGCGCAGCAGCCACCAGGCGCGGGCGGCGGCCCACCCCTGACCCCCGTCGTACGCCACCACGGGCTCGCCCGCCCGGACTCCCGCCCTCCGCATCACGGCGCCGAAGGCGTCGGGCTCCGGCAGCGGATGGCGCCCGCCGGACCCGGGCGGACCTGCCAGTTCTCGGTCGAGGTCGACATACACGGCACCCGGCAGATGGCCGGCCTCGTACGCCGGACGCTGGTCCGGGCCGCCCAGCTGCCAGCGGACGTCAAGGAGTACCGGGGGCCGGGAACCGGCCAGCTCACTCATCAGTTCGGAAGCCGAGAGAATCGCAGTCATGGGCCCATCCTCCTCCCCGCCTCCCGCATCCCCGTAACAACCCGGACATCGGCGGGGCACAGTGATTCGGTCATCTGTGTCCCGCCCCCGAACAACGCGGCCCGGTCGGGCGCGCCGCGCGCTCCGGAGTGGAAGCATCAGCGGGGAAACAGGGACACGACGGAGGAGACGGCTGACATGACCGAGGCAGCACGGACTTCTCGGCGGCCGCCCGGCACGCCGTGCTGGGTCGGCCTGATGGCCCACAGCCTCGAAGGCACCGAGGCCTTCTACTGCGACCTCTTCGGCTGGGAGTACGAGCGGGGCCCCGGGCAGCTCGGCCCGTACGTCCGGGCCTTCCTCGACGGCCAGGAGGTGGCCGGCATCGGCCAGCTGCCGCCGGACCGCCATCTGCAGGTGGCGTGGACCACGTACCTCGCCACGGACGACGCCGATTCGACCGCCGAGTCGATCCGCGCCTGCGGCGGCACGGTCGCGGTCGGTCCGCTGGACGCGGAGAACGCGGGCCGGATGGCGATCTGCTCGGACCCACTGGGGGCGATCTTCGGCATCTGGCAGGCCGAGGCACACGTGGGCGCCCGGCTGTACGGAGTGCCCGGCACCCGGGTCTGGAACGAACTGGTCACGCAGGACACCTCGACGGTGGGCAAGTTCTACGAGCACGTCTTCGGCCACGAGACCGAAAGGCACTCCGCCGCCTCGGCGGACTTCGACTACCTGACCCTGTGCCTGGACGGCGAACCGGTGGCCGCCATCCACGGAGTCGGCCGGTCCCTGCCGCACGACCGCGGCCCGCACTGGATGACGTACTTCGAGGTCGAGGACACCGACGCGGCTGCCGTCCGGGTGAGCGAGCTGGGCGGACGCATCGTCACGCCGCCGCGCGAAGGCCTCATCGGCCGGCTGTCCACGGTCGCGGACCCGGAGGGCGCGGTCTTCGCCCTCGTACGGTCGCGGCCGGCCTGACCGCCTACCGGCCGAGCGCCGCGCGCACGGTGATCCCGTAACGGCAGTCATGCCGTTCAACCGCGCAAGCCGTGTGCCAGCAGGGACGCGGTGGTGGCGACGACGCTGTTGTCGATCTCGGCATCGATGGTGTCGCGGTGGGTGTAGACGGCGATGATCAGCGGTTCACCGGACGGGGGCTGGACGATCGCGATGTCGTGAGCGGCCGCGTAGGAACCGGCGCCGCTTCCCGTCTTGTCGCCGATCGTCCAGTTGTCGGGGAGTCCGGCGCGGATGCGTTCGTCGCCGGTGGTGTTGGCGCGCAGCCAGCCGATCAATCGCTGCCTGTCCCGGGGGACGAGTGCCGTCCCGAGGGTGAGTTCGCGGAGGTTGCCGGCCATCAGGGCGGGGGTGATGGTGTCACGTTGTTCGCCCGGCCTCCAGTCGTTGAGTTCGGGCTCGTAGCGGTCCAGGCGCCCGGCCGGGTCACCGAGCGAGCGGTAGTACCGCGTCATCCCCGGCGGTCCGTCGATCTGCTGGAGGAGCATGTTCGCGGCCGTGTTGTCGCTGGTGGTGATGGTCGCCCGGCACAGCTCCGCCGGGGTCATCCCGTTCTTGATGTTCTCGTCGCGTCCGGTGATCGGGGAGTGGGCGACCACGTCCTTCTTCGTCCAGCGCAGTGTGCGGTCCATCAGGCCCGGGTCGGTCGCGCGTGCCTTGTCGAGGATCGCGCCGCAGAGGACGGCCTTGAACGTCGAGTTGCTGGGGAAGGCCTCGTGTTCCCGGTAGCCGATGGTCTTGCCCGTGCCCGTATCGAGGGCGTACGCGCCGATGCGCCCCTGGTAGGAGGCCTCCAACCGACGGAGTTCTGTGCGGACATGGGCCTCACCCCGGCCCGCCCGAACGCTGGAGGCACCGGCCTGCGCACTGCCCGTGCGCGCCGTCCGCTCGCTCGGCGCCGAGGGTTCGGCGCCGCACGCGGCTCCGGCGAACACGGTCACGATCGTCAGTGCGGACAACGCGACCTTCGTCCGGAGCCGTGGGGGGTGGGAGCGGCGCATTTCTGTCTCCTTGCTCGTGATGGGGTCGCGGCGCGCCGAGGTCCAGGCTCTCGCGGCGCGTGCCGGTCATGCGATCGGGGCCTTCGAGCGGCCGGCCGTGGTGTACGGCGAGCGCAGAACGCCGGCGGCGCGGGCGGCGATCAAGCAGAACGCCACGGGCAGGAAGAACGTGACGTTGAGCGGGACGAAGTGGGTCAGCGGTCCGATGACGGCGGGTCCGGCGAGCATGCCGAGATAGCCGAGGCCGGCGACGCGCGAGACGTTGGCTCCGGCGGCACTCCGGTCGGTGTGGCCGGCGGCGCTGAAGAGTTGGGGAACGCAGCCCGAAAGGCCCACCCCGAACACGGCCCAGCCGACCAGGGCCGGCGGCACCCAGGGGGAGATCGCCGAGCCGGTCAGGCCGAGTGCGGCCGCCGACGCCCCCCAACGCAGGACGGCCACCGGGCCGAAGCGCGCGGCCACCCGGTCGGCGAGCAGCCGTCCCACGGTCATGGCGGTGGAGAAGGCGCCGTAGGCGAGGGCGGCGGTGGCGGCGGGCGCGTCCAGGGTGTCCCGTAGGTGCAGCACGCTCCAGTCGTTGGCCACGCCTTCGCAGAGCATGAGCATCAGCGCGAGCAGGGCCAGCATCCGGATGCGCCGTGGAGTACGGCGCACCGGCCGCGTTCCCGGAGTGGGGGCTTCCGCGGCGGAGGCGGGCTCGGGGCGCAGCAGCGCGCCGGTGGCCAGGGCCGCCACGGCGACGCCGAAGAGCGCCACCGCGCCCAGGGTTGCCGCCGGGCTCCGGTCCCAGCTGAGCGTGCGGGCTCCCACCAGGGCGGCGAGGACGCCGCCGAGGGAGAAGGCGGCATGGAAGGCGGACATCACGGGCCGCCCGTAACCCCGCTCGACCTGGACGGCATGGGCGTTCATGCTGACGTCGAGGCAGCCGTTGCCGAAGCCGAGCACCATGAGTGCCGCCGCCAGCGTCCAGACGTTCGTGGCCAGGCCCGGCAGGGCCAACGCCGCACTGCACGACGCGGCGCTGACCGGTATGACGGTGCGGGCGCCCAGGCGGTCGGTGAGCGGGCCGGCGAGTCGCATGCCCGCGAAGGCTCCCGCGCCGAGCAGCAGCAGGAGCCAGCCGAGTACGGCATGGCTGATTCCCACCTGGTGCTCGACGGTGGGGATGTGGACGACCCACATCCCCAGGATGAAGCCGTTCAGAGCGAAGTAGGCGAAGGTGGCCCCTCGGGCGATCCGCAGTGGTCTCTTCATGCCGACCCAACCTAGCGAACATCAATCGTGTTTAAAAGGTTGTGTTTCAAACACATCCGATGTTCTATCTGGGTATGGCGAGCACAGATCGACTGAGACAGATCACTGATGCGGTACGCGGGGCAGGCCGCCTCGGCGTCGCGGAGCTGGCCGAACTCACCGGCGCGTCGGAGATGACCATCCGCCGCGACCTGGAGGTTCTGGCCGAGCAGGGAATCCTGGAGCGTTACCGCGGAGGTGCGAGAAGCCTGCTGCTGCGCGGCGAGGAACCGCCCTTCGCACTGCGGGTGCGGGACGGGACGGAGGCCAAGCGGCGCATCGCCGCCGAGGTCGCCGGGCTGATCGCCGACGGGGAGTCCGTCGTTCTGGACAGCGGCACCACCTGCCTGGAGGTGGCCCGCGCCCTGGCGCACCGCCGACTGACCATGATGCCGCTGTCCCTGCACGCGGTGAACGCGCTGAGCGGATCGCCGCAACTGACGCTGCTGGTGCCCGGCGGCCGACCCCGCCCGGGCGAGCTCGCACTGACCGGCCCCCTGACCGAGGCATCGCTGGCCGCCCTGCGCTTCGACACCGCGGTCGTCGGCTGCTGCGGTCTGAACGCGGCCAACGGCCTGACCGCGTACGACCTGGACGACGCAGCCGTCAAACGGGCCGCGATCGCATCCGCCCGCCGCGTCATCGCCGTCGCGGACGGCTCCAAGCTCTCGCGCACCGCCCTCGCCTTCGTCGCCCCCGCCTCCGCCCTGCACGCCGTCGTCACCGACGAGGCCGCTCCCGACGACGAGACCCACGCACTGGCCGCGGCGGGCGTGACACTGCGGAAGGTGTGACCTCATGACCGGCACCGTGCTCTTCGACCTGTTCGGCGTCCTCGCCCGCCACCAGTCCACCGAGGGCAAGAACCGGCTGGCCCGGACGGCCGGTGTGTCTGTGTCCTCCCCAGCCTTCTGGGAGGCGTACTGGGCACTGCGCCCGCCCTACGACCGCGGAGAGGTGACAGGCCCCGGCTACTGGCGGCAGGTGGCCCGGGCCCTCGGCACCCGCTTCGACCGCCGACGGATCGGGGACCTCGTCGAGGCCGACATCGCGAGCTGGAGCGCCGTCGACGACACCATGGTCGCCCTGGTCGAAGAGCTCGCGGCATCCGGGCGGCGCGTCGCGCTGCTGTCCAACATTCCCGAGGAACTGGCCGCCCACTACGAAGCGCACCACCGCTGGCTCCGGCACTTCCGGATACGCGCCTTCTCCTGCCGCATCGGCCACGCCAAACCGGAAGCGGACGCCTACCGGTGGTGTCGGAACGCCCTGCGCGTCGAACCGGACCACATCCTCTTCGTCGACGACCGCCGGGACAACGTCGAGGCCGCCGAGGAGACCGGCATGCGCGGACACGTCTTCACCAGCCCCGCCCGGCTGAGGGAGGCCCTCGCTGTATGGGAGAACGCCACCTCGCCACCGGCGGCCCAGGCCTGATCCGCCGGACACCCCCTAGTCGTACACCACCGACCACGGTCGGGGCGGCGGGCCGGCCGGCGGGGGCGGGCCGGCGTCGCGGCGCGAGGTGCCCGTACGGTCGCGGGCGAGCACGTCCGCCGCGAGCGCCGCGAAGTGAGGGGCGGCCGGATGGGCGGATCGGCCGGCGGACCAGGCGCCGGTGATCCGCTGGATGAGGGGGCGGCCTGCGAGGGGCCGCCAGGTGACGCGGGGTTCCTTGCGGGCCACCGGCCCCTGGTCGAAGGCGATTCCGTGGCCCGCGGTGACCAGCGCCAGCAGGAACTCGGGGTGGGAGGCGTGCCGGAGGCGGCCGGGCACGAAGCCCTCGGTGCGGCAGGTGTCGAGGATCCGGTCGTACCAGCCTGGGGCATGGGCACGCGGGAACAGCACCAGATCCTGGCCGGCCAGTTCGCCGAGCGCGACCTCGGGGAGCCGGGTCAGCGGTGAGGTGCGGGGCAGGACGACTCCGAGTTCCACGCAGACCTCCGGGCCGAGGCGCAGTTCGGTGGCGTCGACGGGCTGGTGGACGAGGCCGACGTCGAGTCCACCGGAGGTGAGCAGCCGCAGTTGTTCCTCGGTGGTGATCTCCCGCAGGTCGACGGACAGGCCCGGGGAGTGCTCCGCGCAGGCGGCGAGGAGCGTGGAGAGCACGGCGACCGTGGTGTCCGGGGGTACGCCCGCGCGCAGGGTGCCCAGGGCCCCGTCCCCGGCGCGGCGGGCCAGCGTCCGCAACCGGTGCTCACGGGCGAGGAGTTCGCGCGCCTCGTCCAACAGGACCATCCCGGCGGCGGTCAGTCGGACCTGGCGCTGTGAGCGGTCGAACAGTTCGGCGCCGAGATCCTTCTCCAGCCTGCGTACCGCCTGGCTGAGCGGCGGCTGGGCCATGCCAAGCTGGTCGGCGGCCCGGCTGAAGTGCAGCTCGTCGGCGACGGTGACGAAAATGCGCAGGTGGCGCAGGAGATCCACACTCAGGACCTTACGTGAGGGGCGAACCGGTGGTCGAGGAACGGATTTCCGAGGTGTTCGCGGGGGTGGGAGCCGAGGGCCTGCTGCACGCGATCCCCTTCGGCAGGGAGCCGGACGCCGAGGAGGTGGCCGAGGAGGTGGCCATCGGCGCGGACGAACCGGTCGTGATCGCCTCGGTCTTCAAGGTGCTGCTGGTGCTGGAGTTTGCCCGGCAGGTCACCGCCGGCCAGCTCGACCCGCGCGAGCGGATACGGGTGACGGCGGCCGACCGGCTCGGCGGATGGGGCACGGCCGGCTGTATGGACGACGTCGAACTGTCGCTGCGCGACCTGGCCTTCTTCGCGATGTCGGTCAGCGACAACTCGGCGGCTGATCTGCTGCTGGCGCGCGTCGGACTCGACACGGTACGGCTTCTCGCCGGGGAACTCGGGCTCGACAGGACCCGTATCGTGGGCGGTCCTCGTGACGTACTCGAGTCGATGCTCGCCGAGGTGGGAGCACGCGACGAAGCGGAATTCGCCATCCGCTACCCGGCCCTGCCGGATGACCGCAAGAGACGGCTGAGCGTGCTGGATCCCTTGCGAACCAACGCCAGCACGCCCCGCGAGATCACCCGGCTGCTGCGTCTCGTCTGGCGTGACGAAGCGGGCCCGCCGGAGGCCTGTGCCCAGGTGCGCGACTGGATGCGCCGTCAGATCTTCCGGCACCGGCTGGTGTCGGGATTTCCCGACGAGGTAACGGTCGCGGCGAAGACCGGCACCCTGCCGGGACTGCACATGGAAGCCGGCGTCATCCAGTATCCCGACGGCAGTTGCTTCGCGGTCTCCGTCTTCGCCCGTACGCGGGGGCTGGCCGCCTCGCGGCCCACGGTGGACGCCGCGATCGGCGCGGCGGGCAGGATGGCCGTCGACTTCCTGCGCCGCCCAGGCGTGTGACCTGGCCCTATATGCGTTTACGTATGGGGACGCCAAGATTTTGATCTTGGACGGAGGGCGTCGGGCCCTGATTCCCTGAGGCCATGAGCGACGACACAGACACTCAGCCCGTCCAGGGATTCGGCCGACGTACGGTGCTGCGGGGCGCCGCGCTCGGCGCGGCCGTCCCACTCCTGCCCTCGGCGGCCAGCGCCGCCACCGCAGCCACCGCCGCCGACCCGGCCGCCCGCAGGGGCCCGGCGGCCGGTTCGGCGTCCTTCCGCTGGCTGGGCACCTCCGGCTGGCGCATCGACGTCGACGGCCGGACCGTGCTCTTCGACCCCTACCTCACCCGTTTCAAGACCGGTCTGTTCGACGGCGCGTTCAACCCGGACACGGAACTCGGCTCCGATCCCGCGGTGGTACGAGAACACATCGGCCGCCCCGAGATGGTCCTGGTCAGCCACTCCCACTGGGACCACCTCGCCGATGTCCCGCACATCGCCAAGTCCACCGGCGCCCGCGTCGTCGGCACCGAGACCACATTCCATCTGCTCGTCGCGTTCGGTGTCGACCCGGCCCAGATCTCGGTGGTGAGGGGCGGCGAAGTGCTGGACTTCGGCGGGCTCACCGTCGAGGTCGTGGCCGGCCTCCACAGCCGCAACAAACGGCACTCCTACTTCGCCCCGGGCACGTTGAACGCGCCGCCCGCAGCCGTTCCGAAGACCATCTCCCACCTGCCGGAGGGCGACACGCTCGCCTTCCAGGTGACCGCCGGGAACGGTGGCCCGTCAGCGTTCCTGATGGGCGCCAGCGACTTCTCCGAGCGGGCTGTGAAGGGGCTCCGCCCCGATCTCGCGATGGTCGCCGTGCCGTCCAGCGCCTCCACTCACCACTACGTGCCCCGGCTGCTGCGGGCACTGGACGATCCCGCCGTCGTCGTGCCCGTCCACTGGGACAACTTCGAGGAACCGCTGAGCCGTCCCCCGCGCCGCGACCCGTCGATGGACTTGGACGCATTCGTCGCCCAGGTCCGCCGGGAGTCTCCCGCGAGCCGGATCGTCATCCCGGACTACCGCACCACGTACGGAGGCGACATGCGCCCGAGGCACTGACCGCGGTACGGCCGAGGCGGCCGGGCCGAGGCGCGCCCCGCTCACGCCGCTGTGCGCACCGGCGGCGCTTCGCTGCTGCTCGCGGGGCTGATCACCAGGCCGGCGAGCAGGCCCGCGAGCGGCATGCTGCCCGCCGCCCACCAGAGGGCGGCGGTGTAGCTGCCCAGCAGGTCCGCGGTGAGCGAACCGGCCGACACCGACGCACGGTCCAGGCGGGCCGCGAGGACGCCGCTGAGCAACACCCCGCCGATCGCGCCGCCCAGGTGCTGGGCGGCGATGACCGTCGCGGAGGCCGCGCCGGAACGCTGCGGGGCGATGCCGGCGGTCGCGGTGGCGAAGGCCGGCACGAAGGCGAGGCCGAGACCGAAGCCGGTGAGGAGCGCGCCGGGCAGGACCTGCGTCGCGTACCCGCCGTCGACGGCGAGGCCGCTCAGGAGCAGCAGCCCGCCGGCCGCGACGACCAGGCCCACCGTGATCAGGACGCGGGGCGCGACACGGTGCGGCAGGCGGGCGGAAACCTGGGTGGATCCGATGACGACCGCGGCGACCATGGGGGGATTCAGGGGCGTAGTCCAACAACTGGGCGGCGTGGCGCCCGAGTTGCGCCAAGACCGCGCCCGGCAGCCATTCCGCGGCCTGGTCCGTCGCCGTACGGTCAGCCACCTGCTGGGGAGTGGGCCGCCTTGGCCGGGTCCTTGTCCAGACACGCGCGTACGAGACCGACCAGCGACTCCGGTACGCCGGTCAGGTCCGCCTCCTCCTCGGCGACCCGGAAGAGGTGGGCGTTCAGGCCGGTTTCCGTGGCGCCGAAGAGGAGGCGCCCGGTGGCGGCGTAGACGAGGACGGCGCCCAGGCAGAAGACATCGCTGGCGGGGGTGAGTTCGAGGCGGACCTGTTCCGGCGACATGAAGCCGGCAGAGCCGATCAGCATGCCGGTACGGGTGTGCAGGCTGTCCCCGGCGAGGCTGTCCATCGCCCGCGCGATGCCGAAGTCGATGACGCGGGGCCCCCACCTTCGCCCACCGCACCCTGGAACGTCCTTCTTCAGGCTGTGAGGCGACTGCTCAGCACCGATATCCGTTGGGCACCTGAAGCAGTGCCACGAACACCCACACGATCCCCGCGGCGCCGACCGCGCCACCGAGTAGAGCGACCGGGAGGTTCCACCCTCCGACATACCCGATGAGCAACCCCCACCATGCTGCTGCCGCGAGCGTGAACAGGACTCCATAGAAGATCAACGCGAGCCCGTTCGCCGCGCCGTTCACTCCGACGTCGCATGCCCGCCAGGCGGCCGCCAGTAGAACCGACCCGAGCGCCCCTGTGGCCAGCCCGGCCACAGGGGCGGCCACACAGCCCCACTGCGAACGCGTCATGTCCCTCATTCTTCTGTTGGAATTACCCGGTAGGCCAGGGCGTCGAGGCCGTCCGCCCCGACCGCGACGGGATCAAGGGTCTCATCGAGGGCTTGATCGCAGAGATCGACGCCAAGAAGCGGGCCTGAGCCCGACCGGGCCGGCGTCCATGGTGCGTTCATACCTCTGAGTGAGGTCGGTGGGTTCGAGGGGGGCGGGGGCGGAGATCTGCCTAGGGTGGCTCCTGGCGCGGCGGGCAGCCCGCTCCGATCGGCGAGTCGACTCATGTACGGGAGCTTGTGTGGCGCAGCAGGACACGACGTCACTCCGGTTCCGCCTCCGGTACCGGTTCGACCATCTGGTCTCGGGGGGAACGACCGCTCTCATCGGCTGGCTCGCCCTGGCCTGCCTCGCCGTCGTCGTTCCGGCGAGCATGGTACTCGTCTGGTCCGACCGGGCCGCTCCGGCCACGCTCTCCGGCCGGCTCACCGCCGTGTGGGTCAGCGTCGGTCAGACGCTGAAGATCGGGGGTGCGGTCGGCTCCCCGCTCTACGTGCTCGCCTCCGTGTCGCTCGCGCTGGTGGCGCTGCTCTTCGTGTCGACCCTGGTCAGTCTGATCACCACGGGCATCAATCGGCGCATCATGTCGCTGCGCCTCGGTCACTCCACCGTGCTGGAGACCGGGCATACCGTCGTACTGGGGTGGTCGGACCAGGTCTTCCCCGTGATCGGGGAGCTGGTGGCCGCCAACGCGAACCAGCGCCGCTCCGCCATCGCCGTGCTCGCCCCGCAGGACAAGGTGGGGATGGAGGACGAGATCTCCACCCGCGTCAGCGACCGTGGCAGGACGCGGATCATCTGCCGCAACGGGAGCACCACCGACCCCACCGAGCTGTGCCGGGTGAGTCCGCGAACGGCGAAGGCGGTGCTGGTGCTGCCTCCCACCGGGGACACCGGTGACGCTCATGTCGTGAAGACGCTGCTCGCCCTCGACGCGGCCGTCCCCAGGTCCGGAGAGGGGGAAGCGGTGGTGGTCGCCGCCGTCCGTGACTCCCGCAACCACTTGACCGCCAGGTTGGCGGCCAGGCCCACGGGACACGTCCTGTGCGTCGACGACATCGTCGCCCGGCTCCTCGTTCAGACGGCCCGGCAGCCCGGCCTCTCGCTCGTCTACTCGGAGTTGCTGGACTTCGAGGGCGACGAGTTCTACCCGGCCGCCGCCGAGGGCCTCGTGGGGCGTACGTTCGGCGAGGTGCTGCTGTGGTTCCCCACGTCCTCGGCGGTCGGCCTGCTGCACGCCGACGGGAGCGTCACCCTCAATCCGGATCCGGGGGCGACGATCGGCCCGGCCGACCGGATCATCGTCATCTCCCAGGACGACGAGACGACCGTGCGGGCGGACGTGGCCTCCCATGTCGAGGAGGACGCGATCGTGACGGCCGCGCCCCGGACCGCCCAGGCCGAACGCCTGCTCCTGCTCGGCTGGAACCGCCGCGCCCCGCTCGTCATCGAGCAGCTCGACCAGTACGTGAGGCCGGGAACCACTCTCGACGTCGTGGCACTCGGCGAGTACGCGGCCACGCGCGGCGCCCGCGCCGTCACGACCGCGCGGTCCCGCCTCGACGTGTCCCGCCTCGACGTGTCCTTCCACGACGGGGACATCACCGACCCGCTCACCCTGGCCAAGCTGGACGTGCCCTCGTACGACAGCGTGATCGTGATCGGTGAGACGGAGCCCGGGGCCTCGATCTCGGCCTCGACCTCGGCCTCGACCTCGACCTCGGACGCGCCCGTTGTCGCCCTCGCTCCGGTGACGGATCCGGAGGCGCGCGCGGACGACAGGACCCTGGTCACCCTGCTGCACCTGCGGGCCATCGGGGACGCCGCGCAGCGGCAACTCGCGCTCACCACCGAGATGTCCGACGACGGCAACCGACTCCTCGCGCCCGCCCGGGACGGCGCCGACTTCATCGTGAGCGGCAGGCTGATCAGCCTTCTGATGACGCAGATCTCGGAGAGCCCGTATCTCGCCGCGGTCTTCGAGGAGTTGTTCAAGGCGGAGGGCCACGAGTTCCACCTCAAGCCGGCCGCGGACTACGTCCGGGCCGGTCATGAGGTCTCGTTCGCCACCGCCGTCGAGTCGGCGCGGCGGCGCCGGGAATGCGCGGTCGGCTACCGGCTGCGCGCGCGGAGCGCCACGGGCCCCGACTACGGGGTGCGGATCAACCCCGACAAGCGGCAGCGGCTCCGGTTCTCCGAGGAGGACTGGCTGATCGTGCTCGCCGAGAGCTGACGGCGCCGCCTGGGCGGCCGCTACGCCGTGTGCACTTCCAGGGCGGTCCGCACCGCGGATTCCAGGGCTCCCTCGATCCACGCGGGCTTGATGGAGGTGTGGCATCCGGCGAAGTGCAGGTTGCCCTCGGCCTTTCGGACGTGGGGGAAGAGCTCGGTGTGCTGGCCGGGCAGCAGTACGGACGCCTCACCGTAGGCGTACGGGTCGCGCATCCAGGACTGGGTGCGGCCGACGCCGGTGTAGAACACCTCGATGCGCTGCCCGAACACTTCCTGGACTCCGGCGAGGGCGCGCGGGTAGCGCTCCTCGTCGTCCAGGGAGTCCCACTTCAGGGCGTCGTCCGACCAGCTGTAGGAGGCGAGGATGACGCCGCCGGCGCTGCCTCGGACGGGGTAGGAGGGCTGGAACATGAAGCGGTTGGGGTTGTCGGTGGCCGAGCCGCCGCCGATGACGCCGGCCGCCTCGGGCTGGTCGCGGGTGACCACGCGGCAGGCGGCGTAGTGGGAGCGCTGCCCCGCGGAGATGCGGCCCTCGGGTACGGAGGAGTGGGCGCCCAGCAGGGTTCCGTTCGCCGGGGTCCGCCCGGTCTGGTACTTGCGGTACAGGCCGGGCTGCACGGCCTCGAGCTCGCGCTTCCAGTCGGCCTCGTCGAACTCCCACCAGCGGCGGCTGAATTCGAGCAGCACCTTGGTGGCGGCGTCGTAGTGCAGCTCGGTGACCGCGCGCCGCTTGCCGTAGGAGAGCGCCGGGGTGATGGGGATGTGGCGCAGTCCGGAGAAGGGGACGGTGATGATCGCGGTGTCGGCGGTGAAGGTCTCGCGCCGCACGGGGCTGCCGCCGCGGCCCTCGGAGACGGTCTCGACGGTGACCTTGCCCTCACCGTGGGTGATGCGGGTGGCACGGCGGTCGAGCCGTACGAGGTCCTTGACGCGGGCGTACAGCGCGTCGGCCAGGGTGGCGGTGCCGTCGGGCAGTTCGTAGAAGGCGGTGTCGGGGCTGATCAGGGAGGCGCCGATGAAGCTGTGCACGAAGGCGAGGTGCAGGCGGGAGGTGAGGTTCTCGACGGTTCCGATCAGGTCGATGGTCCGCTCGTCGAGCGCGGCCTCCTCCGTCAGGAAGCGATACATCGACATGTGGCCGTAGCGCTGGATGACGCGTGCCCAGCCCTCGACGAGTTCCTTGTCCTTCTTGCCCTCGATCTCCTTGCGTACGGGGGCGAAGGCGTCGCGGACGATCTGCGAGGCGGGGACGGACTCGTACGCCTGCGGCACTCCGAAGGAACGATTGAGCGCCTGCGGGGCGCGCGCGTAGTCGGCGCGGCGGACGCGGATGCCGTTGACGTAGATCCACGTCCGGTAGGCGGGGCGGCCGGCCCCGTCCACGTCGACCAGGTGGAAGCGCCGGCGCTTGAGGCCGAGGCTGTCCATCAGTCCGGTGACCAGCGGGTGGCTGTCGGGGATGCGCATCGCGCCCGCCTCGGCGTACTGCTTCGGGTCGGCGAAGGGCGGCGCGGCGTTCTCGTGGCCGCCGGTGCGGAAGGTCTTGATCCGGCCGCCCACCCGGTTGGCGTTGGCCTCGATGACGGTGACCTGGTGGCCGGCCTCGCGCAGGAGGTGGGCGGCGGTGAGGCCGGCCGGCCCGGCGCCGACGATCAGCACCTTCTTGCCGGGGCGGCGCGAGCGGGGCAGGCCGTTCTTCAGGAGGATGTCGGCGTAGCGCGGTACGAGCGGCTGATCCTCGTCGTCCCGTACGAGGATGGCCCGGGCGATCGTCAGGCAGGAGCCCCAGTCGGCGACCGCGGCGCCGGGGACGGCCTGCGAGGTCTCGGCGGAGGTGGCGGCGATCGTCAGGCCGCCTGCTCCGGCGACGGCGACCGCGCCGGCGATGACGGTACGGCGGGAGGGCCGGCGGGAGGGCGCCGGTGCGGGCTCTCCGGGGGTTCCGGGAACTTCAGGGGTTCCGGAGTTGGCATCGCGATCCATGATCATGGCCCAACTCTTGCCGCCCGCCCGGGCCCCGAACGGCCAGAACCCGCCCGCGCGGGCATGTACCACCCGGACGTGCGTCGCGCGCCGTCCCGTGCTGACGAACTGGGTTTCGCACGGGCGGCCTTGCGTCCGACCGGGTGGACGCTGCGCGGGGGCGGTCAGGGTCCGGGTCGCGGTCCGCTCGGTGTCTCGCAGGTCACCTACGGCGCCGACGCCAACGAAGCCGGCCGGCTCGGCGCCAGGCGGCTGTGCGCGCACGTACCTCAGGAGGTCCCGCCCACCTCGCGGCCGAGCGTCCGCGCGCGCGGCGGCGTACGCCATGACTCGCCGAGCAGCGGTGAGAGCGTCGCCGGGACGAGGAGGTCGCACACCGTCACGGCCCGAGGAGGGTCGCGTGGGACCGTCAGGCGTGGTTGACGGGGAGGACGTCCGGGGAGAGGGCGCCCGCGTGGGCCGCGGCGCTCGTCATCCGCTTGCGGTGGTGGCGGCGGCAGAGGACCTCGTAGCCGATCTCCCCCGCCGGGCGGTTCACATCGCCCACGACGACTTGGGCGCCCTCGACCACCATCTCGCCGTCTATCGTCCGGGCGTTGTGGGTGGCGCGGGCGCCGCACCAGCACAGGGCCTCGACCTGGAGCTGCTCAAGCCGGTCCGCCAGCTCGATCAGCCGCTGCGAGCCCGGGAACAGCTTCGTGCGGAAGTCCGTGGTGATACCGAACGCGAAGACGTCCATGTCCAGGTCGTCCACGATGCGCGCAAGCTGGTCGATCTGCTCCGGGGCCAGGAACTGGGCCTCGTCCACGATCACGTAGTCCGCCTTGCCGCCCTTCGAGAGCTGGGAGACCAGGTACGCGTACAAGTCCATGCCCTCCGGCGCCTCGATCGCCTCCGTCACCAGACCCAGCCGGGACGACAGCTTGCCCTCGCCCGCCCGGTCGTCCCGCGTGAAGATCACGCCCTGAAGCCCCCGCGCGTCGCGGTTATGGGCAATCTGGAGCGCCAAAGTGCTCTTTCCGCAGTCCATCGTTCCGGAGAAGAACACCAGCTCGGGCATGGGAAGGACGGACCTTTCAGGTCGTGGGTGGGAGGTGTGGGGCGGGGTCCGGTCAGGTGCGGACTTCGAGCAGCGGGACCAGCTGCTCGGCCGCGGTCATCGAGCCGTGCATGCCGGCGAGCGACGATTCGTTGGGCTCGTTGCGGGACGCGGTGATCGCGACGTCGGCCTGGGCCGCGGCGATCACGTCGCCGATCCGGCCGCGCACCCGCTCGTCGCACTCCCCCGGCGGGCCGAACCAGCCGAGGTCCAGGGCCTCTTCGCGGCTCGCGACCCAGAAGCGGTCGCCCAGCACCTCGCGCCACACGGTCAGTACGTCGGCCTGCGCGCCCGGCACCGCGTAGACGTGCCGGGCGCGGCCCTCGCCGCCCAGCAGCGCTACGCCGGCGCCCAGTTCCCAGTCGTCGTCGAAGTCGATCCGGGAGTCCTCGTCGAAGGGGACGTCGACCATGCCGTGGTCGGCGGTCACGTACAGCGCGGTGCGCGGCGGCAGTTGCTCGGCGAGTCGCTGCACGAGCCGGTCGACGTGCATCAGCTGGCCGCGCCAGGCGTCGGAGTCCACGCCGTGGCGGTGGCCGGCGCCGTCGAGTTCGCTGTAGTACGTGTACACGAGCGAGCGCTCACCGGCCGCGAGCTGGATCGCCGCGAGGTCCATCCGCTCCTCGCCGGTCATCCGGCCGTGGAAGGTGCCGCCGCTGAGCGCGATCTTGGTGAGCGGGGTGGTCTGGAAGGCGGGCGAGGACACCTGTGCGGTGTGCACTCCGGCCGCGTCCGCGAGCTGGAAGACGGTCGGGTACGGCTGCCAGGGCTTCGGCGGGGTCCACGGGTTCCAGCGGAGCTGGTTCATCAGCTCGCCGGAGGCCGGGTTGCGTACGGCGTACCCGGGCAGGCCGTGCCGGGAGGGCGGCAGGCCGGTGCCGACGGAGGCCAGCGAGGTGGCGGTGGTCGCCGGGAAGCCCGCGGTGAGGGGGCGCCCGGTGCCGCCGCGCGAGGTCGCGAGGAGGGAGGTGAGGTACGGCGCCTCGTCCGGGTGGGCCTTGATCTGCTCCCAGCCCATGCCGTCGATCAGGAACACGCAGTTCCGGTCGGCGGGTGTCAGCTCGGCGATCCCGGCGGTGAGGCCGGGGACGCCCTGGCCGGCGGCCAGGGTCGGCAGCAGGTCCGAGAGCGATCCGCTGCCGTAGTGCGGGACCGGGGCGCCGGCGAGATCGAGGAGTTCCGGTTCGTCCTGCCAGTTCGGCGGCGCGGAGTACGTCATCAGCGGGCGGGGCCGGAGGTCGCGGCGGTCGCCTCGGAGAGTGCCTGCGCGAAGGCCAGGGTCTGGCGCACCGTCTCCGGCCCGTCGCCCGCCTCGCTGACCCGCAGGCTGAGGTCGTCGGCGGTGGAGTTGCCGGTGTAGCCGTGGTCGGAGTCACAGTTCGGGTCGCCGCAGGCGGCGGGCTCCAGGTCGATGCGCGAGACCGCGCCCCAGCCGATGGTGAGCACGACCTCGCGGGGAAGGGTGCCGGGCGTGTACGACTCGGGGTTGGCCACGACGCGGCTGAGCACCACGGAGGAGATGGTGCTGAGCTTGACCGACTCGGTGGAGGTGGTCGCGTACGGGGACGGGGACCCGGCGTCGGCGGCCTGCTCGTCGGTGTGGCTGACGATGAAGCGGTTGCCGGTCAGGACCAGCACCGTGACGTGCCGGCGCACTTCGTTGGAGTCGAAGGTGGTCTCCTGGTGGACCAGGTACGACGAGATCGGCTCGCCGCCCACAGCGGCCTCAACCGCCTCGGCCACGAGGGCCGGGTAGTAGCCGCTGCGCTCGATCGCCGCGCGCAGCCCCTGGGTCGTCGTACCGGATTTCGCCATGAGGTCCATCCTAAGGCCCTTACGGGGTGCCCCTACCTGCTCTGCGCTCAGTAGCTGGGCAGTGTGCGCGGGCCGAGGTCGGTGCGGGCCGGCGGGTGGGCGATGCGGACGGTGGCGCTGAGCACGGAGAGGCCCTCTGTGGCGACCACCACCGGCTCCAGGCAGACGCCGACCACCTCGGGGTGGTCGTCGACCAGCCGGGACAGGCGCAGCAGCAGCTCCTCCAGCGCCGGGGTGTCGACGGGGTCGCTGCCGCGCCAGCCGAAGAGGAGGGGCGCGGTGCGGATGGACCTGACCAGGGCGGCGACGTCGCGGTCGGTCGCGGGGACCAGGCGGTGGGCGGTGTCGCCGAGCAGCTCGGAGGCGACTCCGGCGAGGCCGAAGGACAGGACGGTTCCGGCGGCGGGGTCGATGACGCAGCGGACGACCGTGTCCACGCCGCGGGGCACCATGGCCTGGACCACGGGGAGCAGCTCGGCCGGCTTGCCGAGGGCCTCGGTGAGCTCCTCGTACGAGCGCCGCAGCTCGGCCTCGCCGGTCAGGTCGAGGCGTACGCCGCCCAGGTCGGCGCGGTGGCGCAGGTGCGGGGCGGTGGTCTTGAGGGCGACGGGGTACCCGAGGACGCGGGCGGCGCGGGCGGCGGCGTCGGGGCTGGGGGCGGGGAGGGTGGGCAGCACCCGGATCCCGTAGCGGCCCAGGAGCTCGCGGGCGTCCTGGTCGTCCAGGCTGAGGACGGATTCGTCGGCGACGCCCGAGAGCAGCCCGGCGAGCTGGGCGGCGGCGCCGGACTCGTCGATGTCCTCGTACTCGGGGACCTGTCCGACCTCGGCGTTGGCCCGGCGCCACTGGCCGTACCGGACGGCTTCGGCGACGGCCTTCACGGCGCGCTCGGCGGCGGGGTAGGCGGGGATCCGGCCCGGGACGCCGGGGGCGGGCGCCGGAACGGGGACGGCCGGGACGGAAGGGACAGGCGGAGCGGACGGGGCAGGCCGGGCAGGAGCGGGCGGAGCGGCAGGCGCGCCAGCGACAGCGACAGCGGCCGGGGGCGCGGGCGCGGGCGCCGTGGCCCGTGCGGCGGACAGGGCCTCCACCAGCTCGCCGAGCTCCACGTGCACCACCGCCACCGGCTTGCCCGGCACCTCGGCCGCGGCCTCCCGCAGGGCGTCGGCCAGGTCGTCGGCCAGGGCCTGCTCGCTCACCGAGGGGATCGCCGTCACGATCACCGCGTCGTTGTCCGGCGAGGCGAGCGCCGCGGACAGGGCCGCGCGGAAGTCCTCCGGCGAGGCCGCGGTCGTCAGGTCCAGCGGCGGCAGCGGGCGCAGCCCCTCCGTCAGGCAGGCGTCGTAGCTGAGTACGCCGAGGGACTCGGAGTTGCCGAGGATCGCCACCCTGGGCCCGGCCGGCAGCGGCTGCCCGGCGAGCAGCAGGCCGACGTCGACCAGCTCGGTGACGGTGTCGACCCGGATCACTCCCGCCTGCCGCAGCAGTTCGGAGACGGCGGCGTCGGGGAGTCGGGTCCCGGGGACGACGTGCCCGGCGGGGGTGTGGCGGCCGCCTCGGGCGACGACCACGGGCTTGACGGCGGCCGTCCGGCGGGCGAGCCGGGTGAACTTGCGCGGGTTGCCGAGGGTTTCGAGGTACATGAGGGCCACATCGGTGGCTTCGTCGTCGTACCAGTACTGGAGGATGTCGTTGCCGGAGACGTCCGCCCGGTTCCCGGCCGACACGAAGGACGACAGTCCCTCGCCGCGCCGCAGCAGCCCCGACAGCAGGGCGATGCCGATGGCGCCGGACTGGGTGAACAGGCCGATCCGACCGCGGGCGGTCGCGGGGGCCGGGGCCAGGGAGGCGTTCAGTTCCACTTCCGGGGCGGTGTTGATCACCCCGAAGGCGTTGGGGCCGATCAGCCTCATCCCGTACGAGCGCACCTGCCGCACCAGTTCGCGCTGGCGCTCCAGTCCGGCCGGGCCGCTCTCGCCGTATCCGGCCGACAGGACGACCAGCCCCTGCACCCCGTGTTCTCCGCAGGCGGCGACCGCGTCGGGGACCCGGTCGGCGGGGACCGCGACGACGGCGAGGTCGACCGGGGCTCCGATGTCGCCGAGGGCGCGGTAGGCGCGTACGCCGTCCAGCAGGTCGGCGGAGGAGGCCTCGTTGACGGCGTAGAGGTGCCCGTGGAAGCCGCCGTCGCGCAGGTTGCGCAGCGCGGCGGCGCCCACGCCCGCGCCGGAGCGGCTGACGCCGATCACCGCGACCGAGCCGGGGGCGAGCAGCCGCTGGACGGATCGGGCCTCGGCGCGCTGTTCGCGGGCGCGCTGCACGGCGAGGGATTCGGCGGTGGGTTCGAGGTCGAGGGTGAGGTGGACGGAGCCGTCCTCGAAGCTGCGCTTCTGCTGGTAGCCGACGTCCGTGAACACCTTGATCATCTTGGTGTTGGCGGGGAGCACCTCGGCGGCGAACCGGCGGATGCCCCGCTCCCGGGCCACGGCGCCGATGTGTTCGAGGAGCGCGGAGGCGACCCCGCGGCCCTGGTGGGCGTCCTGGACGAGGAAGGCGACCTCCGCCTCGTCGGCCGGGCCGGAGGCGGGCCGGCCGTCGGGGCCGATGCGGTCGAAGCGGACGGTGCCGATGAACTCGCCGCCGATGGTCGCGGCGAGGCCGACGCGGTCGACGTAGTCATGGTGCGTGAAGCGGTGCACGTCACGGTCGGAGAGGCGCGGGTACGGCGCGAAGAAACGGTAGTACTTCGACTCGTCGGAGACCTGCTCGTAGAAGCTGACCAGCCGCCCGGCGTCCTCCGTGGTGATGGGGCGGATACGGGCGGTGCCGCCGTCGCGCAGCACGACGTCCGCTTCCCAGTGGGCCGGGTACGAGGGGTCCGACGCGGTGGTCATGGGGCCACCCTAAGGGGCGGGGCGACCGGGCGGGCGGGCCGGGCTCACGGGCCCCGCACCGCGCGCGCGGCGGATGAGGCACCCCGGGGCAAACCAGTGCAAGCTGGGGAGGGTCGAGCGGCGGTGGATTCGGGTCTGAGATCGGTCCCGGCATTCCGGGTGTCGTGAGAGACTGGTCTAGACAACCGTAAGAACCTGAAGGGCATCACCATGGCAGAGCGCCGCGTCAACGTCGGCTGGGCCGAGGGCCTGCACGCTCGTCCCGCCTCGATCTTCGTCCGCGCGACGACCGCTTCCGGCGTCCCGGTGACCATCGCGAAGGCGGGCGGCGACCCCGTCAACGCCGCCTCCATGCTGGCGGTCCTGGGCCTGGGCGCCCAGGGCGGCGAGGAGATCGTTCTCGCTTCCGAGGCCGAGGGTGCGGACACCGCGCTGGACCGCCTCGCGAAGCTGGTCGCCGAGGGCCTCGAGGAGCTCCCGGAGACCGTCTGACCCTTCGGGTCCGCTTGCGCGCGGCGAAGCCGCGGTCCCCGCCACCCCCGGGACCGCGGCTTCGCTGTTTTCCCGACGCCTGGGATCCGTCCGGAATTGCGCGAAATGGAAATGCCCGCGTACGTTGAACAGCGAACAGCGAACAGAGGCCGGCAGGCGCCGCACGAATTCCGGGCACCTTCATATCCGCCCTTTTCGGCCACTGACGACGCAGCGCCACTCTTTTATATAGCGGGCTTTTGTTAATGCGGACCGCTCGCCATGTTTACGGCAGGTTGCGAAGTCCTCACGCGCGGCCGGTGCGCCCGCGCCGCCCGCTCCGCGTGCGTCACGGTCAGGGCCCTGGCCCGTTCCGCGTCCCCGCGCGCCACCGCGTCCACGATCGCCCCGTGCTCCGTCCAGGAGTCCACGGGCCGGGCCGGCGCCTCCACCTCGTACATCCACGCGATCTTGTGCCGGGTCTGGGTCAGCAGGGCGATCAGCCCCGGGCTGCCGGACGCCTGGGCGAGCGTCTCGTGGAACCAGCCTCCGAGGTCCCGCAGGTCCTCCCCCTTCCCCCTGCGCGCCCGCTCCTGACCCAGTCTGACCAGCCCGCGCAGCACTTTCAGGTGGCCCTCGCTGCGCCGCCCGGCGGCCCGGGAGGCGGCCAGCGGCTCCAGCAGCAACCGCAGCTCCAGCAGGTCCGCGGCCTCCTGCTCGGTCGGCTCGGCGACGCAGGCGCCCGCATGGCGGCGCGTGGTGACGAACCCTTCGGACTCCAGGGTGCGCAGCGCCTCGCGGACGGGGACGCGCGAGACGCCGTAGCGACGGGCGAGCACCTCCTCGGTCAGCCGGCCGCCCGGCCCGAAGAACCCGGAGACGATATCGTCGCGGATCGCTGTGCATACCGCGTGCGCAGGAATACGCAAGACCGGACCTCCGCTTGATTTCGATTCCCGGCGCCATCGCCGGGATCGTCCGTGCTGCGACTCTATTGCAACACAGGATAATTTCCGATGACGGCGGGAAATCCGAAACATTTCATACGCGCCATGCGCGGCCGGAAAACGAAGAAGACCCCGACTCGGAAGCCGGGGCCTTCAGCGTGGAAGTGCTGTGCGCTGTGCGTCAGACGTTGACGCCGTGCGAGCGCAGGTACGCGATCGGGTCGATGTCCGAGCCGTACTGCGAGCCCGTGCGGGCCTCGAAGTGCAGGTGCACGCCGCTGGAGTTGCCCGTGGAGCCCGCCAGGCCGATCTGCTGGCCCGGGGCGACCTGCTGGCCGGCGGAGACGCTGAGGGAGGACATGTGCCCGTACTGGGTGTACGTACCGTCGTTGTGCTTGATGACGACGTTGTTGCCGTACGCGCCACCCCAGCCGGCCTCGACGACCGTACCGGCGCCGACGGCGCGGATCGAGGTGCCGAGGGAGGCGTGGAAGTCGATGCCCGTGTGGCTGCCGGAGGACCACATGCCGCCGCCCGCGCCGTACGAGGTGCTGACGTAGGAGCCCGCGATCGGGGAGACGAAGGTGTTCAGGCGCTTGCGCGCCTCCTCGCGAGCCGCGCGCTCGGCGGCCTCACGGGCCTCGCGCTCGGACTTCTGCTTGGCCTCGGCCATCCGCTTGGCTTCCGCGGCCCGCTGCTTCGCGTCGGCCTCGGCCTGCGCCTGGGCGGCGACGGCGTCGGCGGCGAGCTGCTGGGACTCGGCCTGTGCCTTGATCTCGCCCTGGAGTCCGTCGGCCACGACGATCGCGTTCTGGCCGGTGTCCTCCATGGAGGGGGCGCCGGCGTCCGCGGCGAATGCCGGGGCGGCCAGGGTGCCGACCACGCCCGTGGTGGCGAGGGCGGCTATACCGGCGTAGCCGGCGGTCTTGCGGCTCAGACGGCTCGAACCACGGTGCTTGTTGACGGGCTTGTCACCGGCAACACGACTGCCAAACGCCATGAAGGGGTTGATCCTTTCCTTCCCTCTCGCCTACCGGGTTAGCTGACGGGTTCGGAGCAGGAAGGTCTCCTACGGGCCTCCTCTTGCGAGGCGGTCCGATTCACCCCAGGGACGCATGTGGGTCCCCGGCTCCCCAGGCTCGCGCCTGACGGGGACTCGGCGATCGCTGTCCGGTGCCGCGGGTGCGGCGGGCACACTGACGAACAGCACGGCCGACGCTAGGCGGATCATCAGCCAATCGCCAAACAGACGCGCCTTTTTGTTGCGTACGCCACACCGCATACAAGCAACCACACCACTAAACGGGCAAAAGGGGCTCCGGCGGATCATCCGCCAGAGCCCCTCAAGAAACAGCCAGTTGCCGGTCGGTTCCCGGTCAGCCGCCGCTCAGTTGCCGACGACGCTCACGGCGCCGATCCCGAGGGCCCGCACGGGCTCCTCGATCTGCGCCGCGTCGCCGACCAGGATCGTGACCAGCCGGTCCACGGGGAAGGCGTTCACGACCGCCGAAGTCGCCTCCGCCGTACCCGTTTCGGCCAGCCGCGCGTACAACTGCGCCTGGTAGTCGTCCGGCAGCTCCTGCTCGACCTGGTCGGCCAGAGTGCCGGCCACGGAGGCCGCCGTCTCGAACTTCAGCGGGGCCACGCCCACCAAGTTCTGCACCGCCACGTCCCGTTCGGCGTCGGTCAGGCCGCCCTCGGCGAGGGTGCGCAGCACCTTCCAGAGGTCGTCCAGCGCCGGACCGGTGTGGGGGGTGTCCACCGAGCCGCTGATGGCGAGCATCGAGGCGCCCTTGCCGTCGGCGGTGGAGCGCAGCACCTGGCCGAAGGCGCGCACGCCGTACGTGTACCCCTTCTCCTCGCGCAGCACCTTGTCCAGGCGGGAGGTGAGGGTGCCGCCGAGGCAGTACGTGCCGAGCACCTGGGGAGCCCACACGATGTCGTGGCGGTCCGCCCCGATCCGGCCGATGAGCAGCTGCGTCTGGACCGCGCCGGGCCGGTCCACGATGATCACGCGCGCCGTGTCGTCGGCCGTCACCGGCGGGACCGGGAGGGGTTCGGCGGTGCCGCCGGTCCAGGTGCCCAGGCTGTCCGCCAGCACCGCGTCCAGGTCGATGCCGGTCAGGTCGCCGACGATCACCGCGGTGGCGGTGGAGGGGCGTACGTGGGCCTCGTAGAAGGCGCGTACGGCCCCGGCGTCGATCCGGGCGACCGTCTCCTCGGTGCCCTGGCGCGGCCGCGACATCCTCAGCGTGGCCGGGAAGAGTTCCTTGGAGAGCTCCTTGGCGGCGCGGCGCTGCGGGTTGGCCAGCTCGTGCGGGATCTCGTCGAGCCGGTTGCGCACCAGCCGGTCGACCTCGCTGTCGGCGAAGGCGGGAGCGCGCAGCGCCTCGGCGAGCAGGCCCAGCGCCTTCTGCAGGCGCGAGGCCGGGACCTCCAGGGAGACCCGCAGGCCCGGGTGGTCGGCGTGTGCGTCGAGCGTGGCGCCGCAGCGCTCCAGCTCGGCGGAGAACTCCTCGGCGGAGTGCTTGTCGGTGCCCTCCGACAGCGCGCGGGCCATGATCGTGGCCACGCCGTCGAGGCCCTGGGGCTCGGCGTCCAGCGGGGCGGCGAGGTTGACCTCGACCGCCACCACCTGCTGGCCGGGGCGGTGGCAGCGCAGCACGGTCAGGCCGTTGGCGAGCGTGCCGCGCTCGGGGGCCGGGAAGGCCCAGGGCTTGGCCTCGCCGGCCTGCGGCCGCGGGTGGAAGGTCATCGTGACGGCTGCGGTGTCGCTCACTGCTCCGCCCCCTCGTTCTCGTCGGTCTCGTCGGTCTCGTCGGCGTCACCGTCGGCCAGCGGCTCGTAGACCAGCACCGCGCGGTTGTCGGGGCGCAGTCGGGCCGCGGCCACGGCCTGCACCTCCTCGGCGGTGATGTCGAGGAGACGCTGGACGGCGCTCAGCGCCAGCTGCGGGTCGCCGAACAGCACCGCGAAGCGGCACAGTTCGTCCGCGCGGCCGGCGACCGTGCTCAGCCGGTCCAGCCATTCGCGCTCCAGCTGCGCCTGGGCGCGCTCCATCTCCTCGGCCGTGGGGCCTTCGGCGGCGAACCGCGCGAGCTCCTCGTCCACGGCGGCCTCGATGGCGGGTACCTCGACACCGCTGGAGGTCTTGACGTCGAGCCAGCCGAGCGAGGGCGCTCCGGCCAGGCGCAGCATGCCGAATCCGGCGGCCACGGCGGTCTGGTCGCGGCGTACCAGCCGGTTGTGCAGGCGGGAGGACTCGCCACCGCCGAGCACGGTCAGCGCCACGTCGGCGGCGTCGCACTCGCGGGTGCCGTCGTGCGGGAGGCGGTAGGCCGCCATCAGCGCACGGGCCGGGACCTCCTCGACGATCTCCTCGCGGAGCTGCTCGCCCATGACCTCGGGGAGCGAGCCCTCGCGCGGCGGCTGCTTGCCGTCGTGCGCCGGGATGCTGCCGAAGTACTTCTCGACCCAGGCGAGCGCCTGCTCGGGGTCGATGTCGCCGACGACCGCCAGCACGGCGTTGTTGGGCGCGTAGTACGTACGGAAGAAGTTGCGCGCGTCCTCGAGGGACGCGGCGTCCAGGTCGGCCATCGAGCCGATCGGGGTGTGGTGGTACGGGTGGCCCTCGGGGTAGGCGAGGGCGGTCAGCTTCTCGAAGGCGGTGCCGTACGGGACGTTGTCGTAGCGCTGTCGGCGCTCGTTCTTGACGACGTCGCGCTGGTTCTCCATGGACTCGTCGTCCAGGGCGGCCAGCAGCGAGCCCATGCGGTCCGCCTCCAGCCACAGGGCGAGTTCCAGCTGGTGGGCCGGCATCGTCTCGAAGTAGTTGGTGCGCTCGAAACTGGTCGTGCCGTTGAGGGAGCCGCCGGCTCCCTGGACGAGCTCGAAGTGTCCGTTGCCCGGTACGCTCGCCGAGCCCTGGAACATCAGGTGCTCGAAGAGGTGAGCCAGGCCGGTCCGCCCCTTGACTTCATGGCGGGAGCCGACGTCGTACCAGAGGCAGACGGCGGCGACCGGGGTGAGGTGGTCCTCGGACAGCACCACGCGCAGGCCGTTGGCCAGCCGGTGCTCGGTCGCTGTCAGGCCGCCGGAGCCGGCCTGAGCTGTGGCCGTGTGACCCATGGGCATGTGGTCCCTTCGATCGCGATGCAGAGATTTCTGTCAGACCTGCCACTGTATGCAAGCGCGCCGGACGCCGTAGAAGTTCCCGGTCCGGACCTGGGTCGGAGTCGGCGTTGTCGGCGCCTCGGGCCACAATGGTCCGCGTCAACCCCCGTCAGAGACCCCGTACACCCCGAGTACACCCCGATTCTTGGTTAAGGAGCCGCGCAGCGATGGCCCGCCGCAGCACGAAGACCCCGCCGCCGGAGGATTTCGAGGAGAAGATCCTCGACATCGACGTCGTCGACGAAATGCAGGGCTCCTTCCTCGAGTACGCGTACTCGGTGATCTACTCCCGCGCCCTGCCGGACGCCCGCGACGGCCTGAAGCCGGTGCACCGGCGCATCGTCTACCAGATGAACGAGATGGGCCTGCGCCCCGACCGCGGCTATGTGAAGTGCGCCCGCGTCGTCGGCGAGGTCATGGGCAAGCTGCACCCGCACGGTGACGCGTCGATCTACGACGCCCTCGTGCGCATGGCGCAGCCCTTCTCGATGCGGCTGCCGCTGGTCGACGGCCACGGCAACTTCGGTTCGCTCGGCAACGACGACCCGCCGGCCGCCATGCGTTACACAGAGTGCCGGATGGCCGACGCCACGTCGCTGATGACGGAGTCGATCGACGAGGACACCGTCGACTTCACCGCCAACTACGACGGCCAGGAGCGCGAGCCGGTCGCCCTGCCCGCGGCCTACCCGAACCTGCTGGTCAACGGCGCCTCCGGGATCGCGGTCGGCATGGCCACCAACATGGCCCCGCACAACCTGGGCGAGGTCATCGCGGCCGCCCGCCACCTGATCCGCTACCCGCAGGCGGACCTGGAGGCGCTGATGCGCTTCGTGCCGGGCCCCGACCTGCCCACCGGCGGGCGGATCGTGGGCCTCTCCGGGATCAAGGACGCCTACGAGAACGGTCGAGGCACCTTCAAGATCCGCGCGACGGTGGCGGTGGAGGACGTGACGCCCCGCCGCAAGGGTCTGGTCGTCACCGAACTGCCCTTCGCGGTGGGCCCCGAGAAGGTCATCGCGAAGATCAAGGACCTGGTCGGTTCGAAGAAGCTCCAGGGCATCGCCGACGTCAAGGACCTCACCGACCGCTCGCACGGGCTGCGCCTGGTCATCGAGATCAAGAACGGCTTCCACCCGGAGGCCGTGCTGGAGCAGCTCTACAAGCTGACGCCGATGGAGGAGTCCTTCGGCATCAACAACGTCGCGCTGGTCGACGGGCAGCCGCTGACGCTGGGCCTCAAGGAGCTGCTGGAGGTCTACCTGGACCACCGCTTCGAGGTCGTGCGCCGCCGCAGCGAGTTCCGCCGCACCAAGCGGCGCGACCGGCTGCACCTGGTCGAGGGCCTGCTGGTGGCCCTGATCGACATCGACGAGGTCATCCGCCTCATCCGGTCCAGCGACAACTCGGCGCAGGCCAAGGAACGGCTGATCGAGTACTTCTCGCTCAGCGAGATCCAGACCCAGTACATCCTGGACACGCCGCTGCGCCGGCTGACCCGTTTCGACCGGATCGAGCTGGAGACCGAGCGCGACCGGCTGACCGGCGAGATCGACGAGCTGACCGGGATCCTGGATTCGGACAACGAGCTGCGCAAGCTGGTCTCGGCGGAACTGGCCGTGGTGGCGAAGAAGTTCGGCACGGAGCGGCGTACGGTCCTGCTGGAGTCGGCGGGCACGACGGTCTCGGCCGTACCGCTGGAGGTCGCGGACGACCCGTGCCACGTCCTGCTCTCCTCGACCGGCCTGCTGGCCCGCACCGTGACCGGTGCGCCGCTGCCCGAGGCCGACGGCAAGCGCGCCAAGCACGACCTGATCGTCTCGCGGGTCCTGGCGACCGCGCGGGCCGAGGTCGGCGTCGTCACCTCCACGGGCCGCCTGCTGCGGCTGTCCGTGATCGACCTGCCGCAGCTGCCGGACACGGCGGCGGCGCCGACCCTCGCGGGCGGCGCTCCGGTCAGCGAGTTCATCTCCGCGCTGGAGCCGGACGAGAAGGTGATCTGCCTGACCTCGCTGGACGAGTCCTCGCAGGGCCTGGCGCTCGGCACCGAGCAGGGCGTGGTCAAGCGGGTCGTGCCGGACTACCCGGCCAACAAGGACGAGCTGGAGGTCATCACCCTCAAGGAGGGTGACCGGATCGTCGGCGCGGTCGAGCTGCGCACGGGCGAGGAGGACCTGGTCTTCATCACCGACGACGCCCAGCTGCTGCGCTACCCGGCGGGCCAGGTACGCCCGCAGGGCCGCCCGGCGGGCGGTATGGCGGGCGTCAAGCTCGCCGAGAACGCCAAGGTGATCCACTTCTCGGCCGTCGACCCGGCCCGGGACGCCATGGTGTTCACGGTGGCGGGCTCGCACGGGACGCTGGACGACTCGGTGATCTCCGGGAAGCTGACCCCCTTCGACCAGTACCCGCGCAAGGGCCGGGCCACCGGCGGCGTGCGCTGCCAGCGGTTCCTCAAGGGCGAGGACGTGCTCGTACTGGCCTGGGCCGGCGGCAGTCCCGTCCGCGCGGCCGCGGCGAACGGCGCTCCGGCCGAGCTGCCGCCCGTGGATCCGCGGCGGGACGGCTCGGGCACCGCGCTGCCCGCGACGGTCGCGGCGCTGGCGGGGGCCGCTCTGTAGGACGTACGGCGTGCGGGGTGTGCGGTCCTTGGGCCGTACACCCCGGATGCCGGTCGGATACCCCCTAGTGTTTCCCCGTCGGTGCGGGTGTGTGGCGGGGTGGGGGTAAGAGCTGATGAGTCGTCGGCCGGGTGGATTGATCGGGGACTGGGCGCAGACCCAGCGTCTGGCGCAGCAGAGGCAGCTGGTGCAGCAGCGGGAGGCCGAGCGCCGGCAGCGGGCGTACGAGCGGGACGTGGCCCGGGGCCAACGGGAGCAGCAGGCCGCCTACAAGCAGCGCCGCGAGGCCGAGGCCCGGCGGCGGACCGAACGGATCGACGCCGAGGTCGCCGCCCTGCAGGGCCTGTTGGCCACGGGCTGTCGGGCGCCGGCGTTCCGGACGGCCACGCTGATCCGGCCCGAGCAGCTGGAACCGTTCGATCCGGGGACCCTGGCCCATCCCGTTGCGATGCCGCACCTCCAGCAGTTCCAGCAGCAGAGCAGCGGCTGGACGCTCGGCTCCGGCCGGCGGGCCCAGGCGGAGCGGGAGGCGCACGCCCGTTACACCCAGGCCTGGCAGGCCGCCCACGCCGCGGAGGGACAGCGCCAGCAGCAACTGGCGGCGTACCGGCAGCAGTACGACCGGTGGGCGGCCGAGCAGCTCGCCGGGATCCGTGCGCACAACAGCGGGCTGACCGCACTGGCCGCGGCCCTGCGCGCGGGCGATCCCGAGGCGTCCGTCGAGTACTTCTCGGCTGCGCTGTACTCCTCCGCGGCCTGGCCGCAGGGGCTGCCGAGGCAGGTGTCCGCCGCCTACGACCCGGGGGCCCGCCAGCTGGTGCTGGACTGGGAGCTTCCCGGGTACGCCGTGGTTCCGGAGGCCAAGTCCGTCCGGTACGTGCCGAGTACGGACCAGGACAAGGAGACGGCCCGCCCCGCCACGCAGCGGCGGTCGCTGTACCGGGACCTGCTCGCGCAGTGCGTGCTGCTGGTGGTGCGGGAGCTGTACGCGGCGGACGAGTTCGGTGTGCTGGACTCGGTCGTGGTCAACGGCTTCGTGGACGACCACGATCCGGTGACGGGGCGGCAGGCGCAGATCGTGCTGGCCACGGTGTCGGCGGAGCGGTCCGCTTTCGAGGGCCTGCGTCTGGAGCAGGTCAGCGCGGTGGACTGCCTGATCGACGGACTCCGCGGGCAGCTGTCGGCGCGGCCTGACCAACTGACCGCCGTACGCCCCGGCCGCACGCCCGGCGATGTCGGCGGAGTGGTCACCCACGGCGGCGAGCACGGAAGCGGCGAGGACGAGCCCGACCTCTTCGCGATGGATCCGATCGCGTTCGAGAACCTGGTGGCGGAACTGTTCCGGGCGATGGGCATGGAGGCGGTGACCACGCAGCGGTCGGGCGACGGCGGCGTGGACGTCGAGGCGCTGGACCCGGCGCCGATCCGGGGCGGGCGGATCGTCGTGCAGGTCAAGCGCTACCGCAACACCGTGCCGCCGACGGCGGTACGGGACCTGTACGGCACGGTCCAGGACGCGGGGGCGAACAAGGGGGTGCTGGTCACCACCTCGTCCTTCGGACCCGGGTCGTACACCTTTGCCAACGGCAAGCCGCTGGAATTGGTTCCCGGGGTCGAACTCGTCGCGCTGCTGCACCAGTACGGGCTACGGGGACGGCTGGGCGGCGGCCCGGCCTCCGCCGCCGTCCCGGCACAGCGGACGCCCGAGCCCGAACCCGAGTCGCCCGCCGACCACAACGTGCTCGGCATGTACTGGTCGGGCTCCGTCGCGCTCGACGTGTGCGCGCTGGTGTGCGCCGGCAACCGGGTGCTGAGCGAGGACCACTTCGTCTTCTTCAACAATCCGCGCACCCCGGACGGCTCGGTCCGCGCCCACGCGCACGCGGCGCCCGACAAGGCCGCGCTGGAGGTCACCTTCGACGGCCTGCCGCAGCAGGCCGACCGGCTGGTCCTGGTGGCCGCGATCGACCCGGAGGTCAATCCGCACGCCGACCTGGCCGGCTTCACCGACGCCCGGATCCGGCTCCTCGACGCGGCAGGCGCGGAGGCCGGGCAACTGGAGGTCTCCGACGGCCGGGCCGGTGAGACCGCGCTGGTGCTGGGTTCCTTCCGGCGCCGGGAGAACGGCGACTGGGACTTCGTGATCGGCGGCAAGGGCTACCGGGGCGGGCTGGAGGACCTGCTGCGGGAGTTCGGCATCGAGGTCGCCTAGGCGGGATCGGGATCGGGGTCGGGGTCGGGGTCGAGTTCCGCTTCGGCCGTGGCTTCGGGGGCGGGCTGGGGAACGTACCGCAGGACGCCCCACATGCTCTCGGGGCGCGCCTTCCGAGGAGCCGTTTCACGGCAGGCCTCCAGGTCGCGCAGCAGCGCGGGGCCGTCGATGCCGGAGCCGATCAGGACCAGCTGGGTCCGGCGGGGCTCGCCCCGCCCCCAGGGGCCGGGGCCGAAGCGCAGGAAGCGGCCTACCGCGTGGATCTCGTAGCGCTCCTCGTGGCCGGGTACGCCGAACCAGACGAAGCCCTTGATCCGGTAGAGCCCGGCCGGGCGGCGGTCGAGGAAGTCGATGAACCGGCGCGGGGACAGGGCCTGGTCCGAGGCGAACTCGACGCTCTCGTACGCCGCGTGAGCGTGGGAGGAGTGGTCGTGACCGTCGGCCTGCGCGAGGAGGTCCTCGAAGGAGAGCTGTCCGCGGGTCTCGGTCCAGGGGCGGCGGTCGAAGAGCAGTTCCGGGTCGATCCGCCCGTGGTCGGCGCCGACGACCGGGGTGCCCGGGGCGCACAGCGCGGTGAGCTGCGCCCGGATCCGGGCCCGCTCGGCGGGATCCACCCGGTCGGTCTTGTTCAGCACGACCAGGTCCGCGACGGCCAGGTGCCGGTCGGTCTCCGGGTGCCTGGCCCGCGTCGCGTCGAACTCGGCGGCGTCCACGACCTGCACCATGCCCCCGTACCGGACGTCCGGATTCTCGCCGGCCATCAGCATCCGGATCATCTCCTGGGGCTCGGCCAGCCCGCTCGCCTCGATGACGATCACATCGATCCGGTGGGCGGGGGCGGAGAGCTTCTCCAGGTACGCGTCCAGCTCACTGCCGTCGACCGCGCAGCAGATGCAGCCGCCGCCGAGCGAGACCATCGAGTCGCCGACCTGGCCGGCCACCGCCATCGCGTCGATCTCGATGGATCCGAAGTCGTTGACGACGACTCCGATGCGGGTGCCTCCGCGGTGGGCGAGGAGATGGTTGAGCACGGTCGTCTTGCCGGATCCGAGGAATCCGGCGAGGACGACGACGGGGATGGGCTGCCTGCTGTTCACCCGGCCGATCGTAGCCAGGCGGGCCATGAGGCGGGCGGTGAGGCGGGCGGTGAGGCGGGCCGTCAGCTGTCCGTCAGGCGAGCGGGGGCACCGGCCGGGGCGGGACGGGGCCGGTGTACCGGGCGGCGGGGCGGATGATCTTCGAATCGGCGGCCTGCTCCAGGACGTTCGCGCTCCAGCCGACCACGCGGGCAGCGCAGAAGGTGGGGGTGAACATCTCGCGCGGCAGCCCGCACAGCTCCATGACCACGCCCGCGTAGAACTCCACGTTGGTGTGCAGTTCCCGGCCCGGCTTCAGCTCGGCGAGGATCTCCTCGACCTGGCGCTCGACCTCGACGGCGAATTCCACGAGGGGGCCGCCGAACTGGCGGGCAATGTCACGCAGCATGCGTGAGCGCGGGTCCTCGGTGCGGTACACGGGGTGACCGAAGCCCATGATCCGGTCCCCCGCCAGGACCCGCTCCCGGATCCACGGCCCGATCCGGTCGGCCGTGCCGATGGCGTCGAGGGTGTCCAGGGCCCGGCTGGGGGCGCCGCCGTGCAGGGGGCCCGAGAGCGCGCCGATCGCCCCGGTCAGGCAGGCCGCGACATCGGCGCCGGTGGAGGCGATCACGCGGGCGGTGAAGGTCGAGGCGTTGAAACCGTGGTCGATGGTGGAGATCAAGTACCGCTCGACCGCGCGGGCCCTGACCGGGTCGGGCTCCTGTCCGGTCAGCATGTAGAGGTAGTTGGCGGCGTACGGGAGGTCGTCGCGCGGCTCGACCGGCTCCAGGCCCTGCCCCAGCCGGTGCAGTGCGGTGAGCAGGGTCGGTACGGCGGCGCAGGCGGCCAGGGCGTCGGCGGCCCGGCGGGTGGGGGCGAGGTCGTAGACGGGGCGGAAGCCGGCGAAGGCTCCGAGCAGCGAGAGCGCGGTGCGCAGCCCGGCGAGCGGGCCGGAGAGCGCGGTGGCCCGGGCGAGGGCCGGCAGGGCGTCCCGTACCTCGGCGGGCAGTCGGCGCAGCGGGGCGATCTCGGCGGCGAAGGCGGCCCGCTCGGCGGCATCGGCCGGCAGGACGCCGCGGAACATCAGGTGCCACACGTCCTCGAAGCCGCGGCTCTCGGCGAGGTCAACGGCCGAGTACTGGCGGTAGTGGTAGAAGCCCTCGCGGCCTCTGACGTCACCGAGCTCGGTCTCGGTGACCACGACTCCCGCGAGACCGCGGGGTACGTCGACGGTGGGGTTGTTGTTCATGGAAGGACCATCCGTCATGGATTCAATCGCTGTCAATGTTGATTGAATCAATATGTATAGGGTGGCCGTCATGACTGATGAGGCGGTCGGCACACCCCGGCTGAGCACCCGCGAAGCCGCGGAAGTGCTCGGCGTGAAGCCGGCGACCGTGTACGCGTACGTCAGCCGCGGCCAGCTCACCAGCCGGCGCGACCCGGTCGGGCGCGGCAGCAGCTTCGACGCGCGCGAGGTGGAGGCGCTGGGCCGGCGCAGCCGCCGCGAGGCGGCCACGGCCCCCGCCGGGGAGCTCGCCGTACGGACCTCGCTCACGCTGATCGAGCCCGACCGGTACTACTTCCGGGGCGTCGACGCCGTGGAACTGGCCTCGCGCTACGCCTACGAGGAGGTCGCCGAGTGGCTCTGGACCGGGACCCTCACGCGCGGCGCCCGGTTCACCGCTCCCCCCGAGTCCCTGGCCGCGGCCCGGCGGGCGGTCGCCTCGCTGCCCGAGCACAGCGGGCCGCTCGACCGGCTCCGCGTGGCGACGGCCGCCGCGGCGGTCGCGGACCCGCTGCGCTTCGACCTGTCCCCGGAGGCCGTACTGGGCTCCGCGCGCTGCCTGATCCCCACGCTGGTCGGCGCCCTGCCGATGGCGGGGCCGCACGGTCGCGGGACGGGGCCGACGGCCTGGCAGCTGTGGAGCCGGCTGACCGTACGCGAGCCGGATCCGGCGGCTCTGGACACCCTGGACCTCGCGCTGGGGCTGCTCATCGACCACGACCTGGCCGCCTCGACCCTGGCCGTACGGGTGGCCGCGTCGGCGCGGGCCCATCCGTACGCGGCGGTGTCCGCCGGGCTGGGCGCGCTCGAAGGGCCCTTGCACGGCGCGGCCGGGCGGCTCGCGCACCGGATGCTGGCCGAGGCGCTGGAGCGGGGCGGCGCCGCGCCGGTGGTCGCGGACCATCTGCGGGCGGGCCGGCGGGTCCCTGGCCTCGGGCACCGGCTGTACGCGGGCGAGGACCCGCGGGCCCGGGCCCTGTTCGCGCGTCTGGAGACGCTGCCCCAGGCCGGTCCCGCGCTCGCGGCCGCCCGCGAGGTGGTCGCGACCACCGCCGCCCGGCGGCCCGGCCTGCACGCCAATGTGGACCTGGCTCTGGCGGTGCTCACGGTGTCCTGCGGCATGGGACCGGAGGCCGGCGAGACCGTCTTCGCGGTGGCCCGTACCGCGGGCTGGATCGCACACGCACTGGAGGAGTACCGGGAACGGCCCCTGCGGATGCGCCCGAGCGGTCATTACCAGGGCCCCCGCCCACCTCAGCCCCTCCCCTAGGCAATGCCCCCTCACCTCACCCCGCAGGCCGCCCGCCCCGGCCTCACGGGCTACGTCACCGCTCGGCGATCGCCTCGGCGTCGCGGCCCAGGCGATCGGCCAGTTCGCCGAGCGTACGGGCGACCGGGGGGACCGCCACGGTGAACCCGGCGGAGGGCGGCGGTGCATCGCGGTGGGGCAGCACCAGCCGGCTCCTCGCCGACAGCAGCTTCACCGGCGGCGCCCTGTCCACCCCGCGCGTCTACCTGGCACCGCGCAGCTCCTTCGGGCGACCAGGTGGTGACCGCCGGGCGCAGCGACCTGGTCGTCGTCCCGCCCGGCCTCGACCACGCCCTCGCCGCCGCACCTGGTGAGAATGCCGACATCCCATCGTCATCGCGCCCGGTGTCGGACGGTTCGAGCACTTCCGCCACCTGGAGCGCATCGCCTACGGCAAGGTGCCGCCCGAGTCCCTTCTGGACGTCCAGGAGTCCTACGACGCCTACTTCTCCCGCAGCGAACCGTGGAACCTGGCCCGCCAGGAGCGGCCGCCGGGGCACCGTGAACGGGCCGGAGCCCGCCCCGGGGCAGCCTGGACGGCGCCCGGCACCGTCGAAGTCCGGACACCGAGGACATTCCGCTTTTGCCGGAGGCGACCTACGGTTACTGGTCATGCGGTTCCCCCTCATGAGCGCTCGGCGCCTCGGGCTGCCCAGAAGGGCCGTCTCCCAGATCCTCCTCACCCAGCTGGCCATCGCCGCCGGCGTCCTCGTGCTGGCCACCGGCCTCTTCCTGGCCCCCCTCAGCGCCCAGCTGGACGACCAGGCCATGCGGCGCGCCCTGGCCATCGCCCAGAGCGCCGCCGCCGACCCTTCCCTGGCCGCCGACGTCCTGGCGACGGTGCCGATGGCGGACACTCCGGTGCAGTCCGCGGCCGAGCGGATCCGCAGGGCGACCGGGGCCGAGTACGTGGTCGTGCTCGATCTGAACGGGATCCGCCGCTCGCACCCCAGCCCGGGCCGGATCGGGCTGCCGGTCTCGACCGACCCGAGCGACGCTCTGGCGGGCCGCGACGTGATGGAGATCGACGACGGCACCCTGGGCCGCTCGGCCCGCGGCAAGGTTCCGCTCATCGCCGCCGACGGCGAGATCGTCGGCGCGGTCTCGGTCGGCATCGCCTACGACAGCGTCCAGGCCCGACTGCTCGGCGCCATCCCCGGTCTGCTGGCCTACGCCGGCGGCGCCCTGGCGGCCGGTGCGCTCGCCGCCTATCTGCTCTCGCGCAGGATCCAGCGCCAGACCCGCGACCTGGCCTTCTCCGATATCGCCGGCCTCCTCGCGGAGCGCGAGGCGATGCTGCACTCCATCCGCGAAGGCGTGATCGCCCTCGACAAGGACGGCCGGATCCGGCTGGTCAACGACGAGGCCGCCCGCCTCCTGGGCCTCGCCCCGCACAGCCCGCACGCCCTCGCCGGACGCCCGCTGGACGACGTACTGGGCGCGGGCCGCACCACCGACGTCCTCTCCGGCCGCGCCACCGGGCGCGATCTCCTCACCGTCCAGGGCGCGCGGGTCCTGGTCGCCAACCGGATGCCCACCGCGGACGGCGGCGCCGTCGCCACCCTGCGCGACCGCACCGAACTGGAGCACCTGGGCCGCGAGCTCGACTCCACCAAGGGCCTGATCGACGCCCTGCGCGCGCAGGACCACGAGCACGCCAACCGCCTCCATACCCTCCTCGGCCTGCTCGAACTGGGACTGCACGAGGAAGCCGTGGAGTTCGTGACCGAGGTCGTCGGAGTGCACCGCACCACTGCCGAGCAGGTCACCGAGAAGGTCCACGACCCCCTGCTGGCCGCCCTGCTGGTCGGCAAGGCCACCGTCGCCGCCGAGCGGGGCGTCCCCCTCCGGCTGGCCGCGACCAGCCTCCTGCCCGACCGCCTGGTGGACCCCGGCGGACTCGTCACCATCCTGGGCAATCTCGTGGACAACGCCCTGGACGCGGCGGCGGGTTCGGCCGCTCCCCTGGTCGAGGTCGACATCCGCGCGCAGGGCCGCACGGCCGTCCTGCGGGTGCGCGACAGCGGCCCCGGGATCCCCGCCGGACGCCGCGAGGAGATCTTCACCGAGGGCTGGTCGACCAAGCAGCCCAAGGCCCACCGCGAGCGCGGGCTCGGCCTGGCCCTCGTACGCCGCCTCGCGGAGCGGCAGGGCGGCAGCGCCCGGGCCGGCGAAGCAGCGGACGGAGGGGCGGAGTTCTCCGTCGTACTTCCGGAGGCCCTGAGATGAACGGGACGCCGGTCCACAAGACGCCCCAGCACGGAACCCTGGTCCACGTATTGGTCGTCGACGACGACGTGCGTGTTGCCAGGATCAACGCGGCCTACGTGGCGAAGGTTCCCGGCTTCCAGGTGACCGCTCAGGCCCATACGGCCGCCGCGGCACTGGAGTTCCTCACCGCCCACCCGGTGGACCTGGTCCTCCTCGACCACTACCTCCCGGACGAGAACGGCCTCGACCTGGTACGCCGCCTGCGCCAGCTCGGCCACCACACCGACGTGATCATGGTCACGGCCGCTCGTGACCTGGCCACGGTCCAGGCGGCCATGCGCCTCGGCGCCCTCCAGTACCTGGTCAAGCCGTTCACCTTCACCGGCCTGCGCTCGAAACTGGAGGCCTACGCCGCCCTTCGCCGCTCCCTCTCCGGTGGTGGCGAGGCCGAACAGGCCGAGGTGGACCGGATCTTCGGAGCGCTCGCCGCGGCCGGGTCCCCGAACGAAATGCCCAAAGGGCACTCCCCCACCACCGCGGAACTGGTCCGCCAGGTCCTGCGCACCGCCGGGGGACCCCTTTCCACCCAGCAGATCGCCGACCGCGCGGGCATCAGCCGCCAGACCGCCCAGCGCTACCTGAAGCTCCTTGACCGCAGCGGCCGCGTCACGCTGGCCCTGCGCTACGGCGAGACCGGCCGCCCGGAACACCGCTACACCTGGCGCCCGTCGGAAGGGCCCTGAGCGGGCTCACACCGCCCCGGCCCCTGTCAGGGAGCGGACCTCCGTCTCCGCGTGCCTGCGCTCGTCCGGCTCCTCACCGGAGGTGGCCGTGCCGAGCCAGCCCGCCAGGAAGCCGAGCGGAATCGAGACGATGCCCGGGTTCTGGAGTGGGAAGTACTGGAAGTCGACGCCGGGGAAGAGCGCTTCCGGGCTTCCGGAGACCACGGGTGACAGGACGACCAGCAGCACCGCCGGGACCAGCCCCCCGTACACGGACCAGACGGCCCCGCGCGTGGTGAAGCCGCGCCAGAACAGCGAGTACAGCAGCACCGGCAGGTTCGCCGAGGCCGCCACCGCGAAGGCCAGCCCCACCAGGAAGGCCACGTTCAGATTCTGTGCGAGCAGCCCGAGCGCGATCGCCACCGCGCCGATCCCGACGGCCGCGACCCTGGCCACGGCCACCTCGCTGCGCTGCCTGGCACGCCGCCGCTTGAGAGAGGCGTAGAGATCGTGTGCGACGGAGGCCGACGAGGCCAGGGTGATCCCGGCGACCACCGCGAGGATGGTCGCGAAGGCGATGGCGGCGACGAAGGCGAAGAGGACGGCGCCCCCGGTCGACCCGGCCCCTCCGCCGAGGAAGGCCGCCAGTAGCGGAACGGCCGTGTTCCCGGAGGCGTTGGAGGCCCGCACCTCGTCCGGACCCACCAGTGCGGCCGCCCCGAAGCCGAGCACGATGGTCATCAGGTAGAAGGCGCCGATCAGTGCGATCGCCCACACCACCGACCGGCGGGCGGCCCGTGCCGTCGGCACGGTGTAGAAGCGCGACAGGATGTGCGGCAGCCCCGCCGTGCCCAAGACCAGCGCGAGGCCCAGACTCATGAAGTCGAAGCGGGACGTCCAGTCACCGCCGTACTTGAGGCCGGGGCCCAGGAACCGGTCGCCGTGCCCGCTGCGCTCGGCGGCGCTCGCGAGGAGTTGCTCGACGTTCCCGTGGAAGCGTGTCAGTACGAGCACGGTCAGGGTGATCGCCCCGCCCATCAGCAGCACGGCCTTCACGATCTGGATCCAGGTGGTGGCCCGCATCCCGCCGAAGGACACGTAGACCACCATCAGCGCACCGACCCCGACCACGGCCAGGGTCCGGGCGCCGGGACCGGAGTCGCCGAGCAGCAGACCCACCAGGCTGCCCGCCCCGACCATCTGCGCGACGAGGTACAGCACCGAGACGACGACCGAGGAGGTGCCGGCCGCGATCCGCACCGGCCGCTCGCTCATCCGGGCGGCGACCACGTCGGCGAGGGTGAAGCGGCCGCAGTTGCGCACCAGTTCGGCGACCAGGAACAGCACCAGCAGCCAGGCGACGAGGAAGCCGACCGAGTAGAGCATGCCGTCGTAGCCGAAGAGGGCGATCAGCCCGGAGATGCCCAGGAAGGAGGCGGCGGACATGTAGTCGCCGGCGATGGCGAAACCGTTCTCCATGGGGGAGAACAAGCGCCCACCGGCGTAGAACTCCTCCGCCGAGCCGTGCCGGTTGCGGCTGACCCAGGTGGTGATGCCCAGGGTGACCGCGATGAAGACGCTGAACAGGAGCAGCGCGAGGGTCTGGTGCTCGGTGGTCACCGGTCCGCCCCTCGGGTCCGGATCCGCTCCTGGTCGCGCTCCTGCTCGAAGACGGTCCAGCGCAGGTCCAGCGCGGCCCGGTCGCGGCGCAGCCGTGCGTGCCGGGCGTACGCCCAGGTCAGCAGGAAGGTGCTGAGGAACTGGCCGAGCCCCGCCAGCATCGCCACGTTGACCGCGCCCGCCACCGGCCGGGCCATCAGCCCGGGCACCACGGTGGCCGCGATCACGTAGGCGACGTACCAGAGGAGGAAACCGGCGGTCGCGGGGACGACGAACCTTCGGTAGCGGCTGCGGACTTCCTGGAAGGCGGCGCTGCGCTGCACTTCCAGGTAGATGTCGGACGCGCCGGACGCGGGCCGGGCCACCGGGCCCTGAAGGGGCGGGAGCGTCTCCTCGCCCTCGCCCCAGCCCACGGCCAGGGCGTCGTACCAGGGGTCGTCCAGCCGGATCGTTCCGGCATCGCGACCATCGTGCTTGTCCACCGAACTCTCCTTGTCCGCTGCCGCAATGGCCGCGTGCCCACAAGGATGTGCGGAATGGACGGTTTCCGGACTGGTGTCCCGGCGCTCTTCACTCCTTCAGGTGATGGAGCGAAGAGCCACGGTGTGCCGCCGCCCGGCCGGTGCCTCGGGCACCGGCCGGGCGGGCGCCGGGGTGTCCGCCGGAGCCGGCGCCCGGATCAGGCGTCGATGCGCGAGCGGTCCAAGGTCGCGGCGGAGCTGGTGATGAACTCCTTGCGCGGGGCCACCTCATTGCCCATGAGCAGGTCGAAGACCTGCTCTGCCGAGTCCAGGTCGCCGATGTTGATCCGCCGCAGGGTGCGGAAGCGCGGGTCCATCGTGGTCTCCGCGAGCTGGTCGGCATCCATCTCGCCGAGGCCCTTGTAGCGCTGGATGGCGTCCTTGTACCGGATGTTCTTGCGCTGGTACTCCAGCAGGGTCTGGCGCAGCTCGTTGTCCGAATACGTGTAGACGTACTTGTCCTGGCCCTTCTTCGGCTGGACGAGCTCGATCCGGTGCAGCGGCGGCACGGCGGCGAAGACGCGGCCCGCCGCGACCATCGGCCGCATGTACCGCTGGAAGAGCGTCAGCAGCAGGCAGCGGATGTGCGCGCCGTCCACATCGGCGTCGACGAGCAGGACGATCTTCCCGTAGCGGGCCGCGTCGAGGTCGAAGGTACGACCCGATCCGGCTCCTATGACCTGGATGATCGCCCCGCACTCGGCGTTCTTGAGCATGTCCGAGACCGACGACTTCTGGACGTTGAGGATCTTGCCGCGGATCGGCAGGAGCGCCTGGAATTCCGAATTCCGCGCGAGCTTGGCCGTACCGAGAGCCGAGTCGCCCTCGACGATGAACAGCTCGCTGCGCTCCACGTCGTCGCTGCGGCAGTCGGCCAGCTTCGCCGGCAGCGAGGAGGTCTCCAGCGCGGTCTTGCGACGCTGCGCCTCCTTGTGCTGACGGGCCGCGATCCTGGTCCGGGCGGCCGCGACGATCTTCTCCATCACGGCGCGGGCCTGCTGCTTGTCGTCGCGCTTGGTCGAGGTCAGGAAGGCCTTGAGCTCCTTGGCGACGACGGCGGCGACGATCCGGGTGGCCGCCGAGGTGCCGAGCACCTCCTTGGTCTGGCCCTCGAACTGCGGCTCGGCGAGACGGACGGTGACGACGGCCGTCATGCCCTCCATCGCGTCGTCCTTGACCACGTCGTCCTCGGCGACGCGCAGCAGTTTCGCCGAGCGCAGCACCTCGTTCACGGTCTTGGTGATCGAGCGCTCGAAGCCGGAGACGTGGGTGCCGCCCTTGGGGGTGGCGATGATGTTCACGAAGG
The DNA here is from genome assembly GCF_053591315.1 of Streptomyces sp. NPDC003042. Lineage (NCBI taxonomy): Bacteria > Bacillati > Actinomycetota > Actinomycetes > Kitasatosporales > Streptomycetaceae > Streptomyces > Streptomyces sp. NPDC003042. The sequence goes on along the minus strand of NZ_JBSFTP010000003.1, from coordinate 57,143 downwards.
ACTTGACGTTGGTCTCGTACCCCGTGCCCCAGCGCAGGGCGATGTCCACACCGAGCTCGCGCGTGACCTCGGTGGGCGTCATGTGGCCGCGGTCGTCGAGGACCGGCACGGTCTCCTTGAAGATGCCCGTGCCGGTCAGGCGAAGCACGTCGCAGACGGGCTTGTCCTGGGTGAGGTACTCGCAGAACTCGCTGATGCCCCCGTCGAAGCGGAAGCTCTCCTCGGTCTTGCCCGCCCCGTCGATGCCGCGCTCGTCACGGACGACGAGGGTCAGACCGGGGACGAGGAAGGCCGTCTGGCGGGCGCGCTGGTACAGCGTCTCGAGATTGAGCCGGGCGTCCTTGAGGAAGATCTGGCGGTCGGCCCAGTAGCGGACCCGGGTGCCGGTGCGCCCCTTGGGGACACGCTTGATCTTGCGCAGTCCGCCCGCGGGGTCGAAGGGGCTGTCGGCACCCTGTTCGGTGAAGACACCGGGGACACCGCGGCGGAAGCTGACGGCATGCGTCGAGCTGTTCCGGTCGACCTCGACGTCGAGGCGGGCCGAGAGGGCGTTGACCACGGAGGCGCCGACGCCGTGCAGGCCACCGGAGGCCGCGTACGAGCCACCGCCGAACTTGCCGCCGGCGTGCAGCTTGGTCATGACGACCTCGACCCCGGAGAGGCCGGTCTTGGGCTCGACGTCGACGGGGATGCCGCGGCCGTTGTCGCGGACCTCGACCGAGGAGTCCTCGTGGAGGATCACCTCGATGTGGTCGCAGTAGCCGCCCAGGGCCTCGTCGACGGAATTGTCGATGATCTCCCAGAGGCAGTGCATCAGGCCTCGGCTGTCGGTGGAGCCGATATACATTCCGGGGCGCTTGCGGACGGCCTCGAGGCCTTCGAGGACGAGCAGGTGCCGCGCGGTGTAGTTGGATGCGTCCCGGTCTGCTCCGGACAGCAGCGCGCTGGAAGGCACGGACGTGTCGGCGGTCACGCAGTTCGCTCCTCGCTGAATTTCTTTTCTGGCCCGGTCGGGCGCAGGGGTGGCTCGGTTGCCGGTCAGAGGGTACCGAGGCCTGGTAGAGCCGATGCAACGCCACCCTCGTGCGTTCCTCAGCCTAGTGCAGATCCGCACTCTTGTTCGATCCCCCGGGAGGGTGAAGCAAACATCACGTTCCCTTCCACGCATGAACCATTTAGGGTTCGGGCACGTCCTCATGAACAACCGGCGGTCACGCCGGGGAGGACGGGAACTGCTACAAGCGAACGACTGACAACGCGAAACCGTAAAGCAACGCAATACGGCTCCTTCGCCGCCAACCGGCAACAGCCGGCCAGCTTCGGAAGGAAGTTTCGAGGAAAAGCCGCGAGCGGGAACGTTTTCGGCCTGGTTGGATGTTGACCCTGGTACGACAGCTCGTCGAGCTAGAGAAGAGGCGACGTGACTACTGTTCTGACACCCGCGACCCCGCTGACGGCCGCTGACCGATGCGACCGTTGCGGCGCCCAGGCATATCTGCGCGTCGTCCTCCTGAGCGGTGGTGAACTGCTCTTCTGCGCCCACCACGGGCGCAAGTTCGAGCCGGAACTCAAGAAGATCGCCGCGGAAATACAGGATGAGACCGAGCGGCTCACGTCCGCTCCGGCCGCTAACGCTGCCGACACCGAGGACCGCTGACACAAGGCCTATACCTCGCATCCGACGAGCCAGGACCGGCCAGGCCGGTCGACGGGCGGCATCCCTGAGACCCAGGGACGCCGCCCGTCCTCATGCCCGAAACGTTCGAGGTGGTCCGCCGGCAGGGCTCTTCTGCCCCGAGACGGCAGTCCCCCTACCGCCACAGGGCCGCACCGGGGGCTGACGCGGCCCCCGCGCGGCGTACCCGTGCCGCCCAGAAGGCCGTACGGGCCCCTGGAGCGCCTCCGCCCGCCGCCCCGGCATCCTTACGCCCCGCCCCGCCGCGCGGCCCCCTCCGGGCCGCTCACGAAGTCGGCCAAAGGGGCGATCCGCGTGTAGACGCCCGGGCTGTCGGCACGCCCGCAGCCGCGCCCCCACGACACCACGCCGATGAGCCGCCCTCGTGCCACGAGCGGCCCGCCACTGTCCCCCTGGCAGGCGTCCTTGCCGCCCTCCTGCTCTCCCGCGCACACCATGGAGTCGGGCCGGTACTGCCCGTCCGAGTCCCCCGGGTACGCCTTGCCGCAGACCTCGTCCGACAGGACCGTCACAGAGGCCGCACGCAGCCCGTACGCGTAGTCACCGAATCCGCTCGTGTCGCCCCAGCCGTAGACGGCCGCTTCGGTGCCCGCCCGGTAGGCGGGATGCCCGGCCTCGGCCATGGGGAGCACGTAGTGCGCCGGAAGGGCTTCGGCCAGTTCGAGGACGGCGAGGTCTCCCGCGTTGCTCGCCGGGTCGTACGCGGGGTTCACGCGCGCCGCGCGCACCGCGATCTCCCGGCCGTCGGCCGCACGTAGCTCGGTACGCCCGGTGATCACCTTGAAATCGGCGACGGACGCGACCGGACCGCCCAGCACCTGGCTGCCCAGGCAGTGGGCCGCCGTCAGTACGGTGGTCGGGGCGACGACGACGCCCCCGCAGAACTGCCCGTCCCGGGTACCCCCGAACCGGTCACGGCTGGCGAGGGCCACGACCCAGGGACTGTCGGCCGCCTTCACCGGCTTCCCGCCGATCACCACGCTGTCCGCGGCCGCCCGGGGCACCTGGACCAGCGGCGCCGCGGCCGCTCCCGCCACCAGGGTCAGCGCGCCCGCCAGGGCACGGGCAAAGGAACGACGCATGAGGCCTCCTGACTCTGAGTGTGTATGACTCCACCCAGAGTGGGATGCCCGGTGGCCGTGCGCACCCGCGCACGGCCACCGGGCAGACCCGCGTCCGGTCAGTCCAGGTAGTCGCGCAGTACCTGGGAGCGGGACGGGTGGCGCAGCTTCGACATCGTCTTGGACTCGATCTGACGGATCCGCTCGCGCGTGACGCCGTAGACCTTGCCGATCTCGTCGAGGGTCTTGGGCTGGCCGTCGGTGAGGCCGAAGCGCATCGAGACGACACCGGCCTCGCGCTCGCTCAGCGTGTCGAGCACCGAGTGCAGCTGCTCCTGCAGAAGCGTGAAGCTCACGGCGTCGGCCGGGACGACCGCCTCGGAGTCCTCGATGAGGTCACCGAACTCGCTGTCGCCGTCCTCGCCGAGCGGGGTGTGCAGGGAGATCGGCTCGCGGCCGTACTTCTGGACCTCGATGACCTTCTCGGGGGTCATGTCGAGTTCCTTGGCCAGCTCCTCCGGGGTGGGCTCGCGGCCCAGGTCCTGGAGCATCTGGCGCTGCACGCGCGCCAGCTTGTTGATCACTTCGACCATGTGCACCGGGATGCGGATGGTGCGGGCCTGGTCGGCCATGGCGCGGGTGATCGCCTGCCGGATCCACCAGGTCGCGTACGTGGAGAACTTGTAGCCCTTGGTGTAGTCGAACTTCTCGACGGCGCGGATCAGGCCCAGGTTGCCCTCCTGGATCAGGTCCAGGAAGAGCATGCCGCGGCCGGTGTAGCGCTTGGCCAGGGAGACCACGAGGCGGAGGTTGGCCTCCAGCAGGTGGTTCTTGGCGCGGCGGCCGTCCTCGGCGATGATCTCCAGCTCGCGCTTGAGCTTGGGCGCCAGCTTGTCGGAATTCGCCAGCTTGTCCTCGGCGAACAGGCCCGCCTCGATGCGCTTGGCGAGCTCGACCTCCTGCTCTGCGTTGAGGAGGGGGACCTTGCCGATCTGCTTGAGGTAGTCCTTGACCGGGTCCGCGGTGGCGCCGGCCACGACGACCTGCTGGACGGGGGCGTCGTCCTCGTCGTCGGAGATGACGAAGCCCTTGTTCTCCTCGCCCTCTTCCTCCTCGTCGCCCTCGGCCTTCACGGCCTCGGCACCCTGCTCCGAGGTCTCCTCTTCGCCCGCGTCCGCGTCCTTCTTGGCAGCGGTCTTCTTCGCCGCCGCCTTCTTCACGGCGGCCTTCTTCGCGGGGGCGGCCTTCTTGGCGGCCGTCTTCTTCGCCGCCGCCTTCTTCACGGCGGGTTCGGTTCCGGGCTCCTGCGCGAGGGCGCCGTCGGCGTCGGGGACCGTCGTCCCGGGCTCCGCGGCTGCCTCGACGTCGTCGGCCGTGTTCGCCGCGACGGTCTTGGTCGCCGTCCGCTTGACGGGGCTCTTCGCCGCGACGCTCTTGCGGGTGGTGGTGCGCTTGGGCGACTCCGCGGCACTGACCATCAGCGTCACACCCTCTTCCTCGAGGATCTGGTTGAGGCTGCGCAGAACATTCTTCCACTGGGTCGCAGGAATCTGGTCAGCCTCGAAGGCCCGACGCACGTCATCGCCGGCGATCTGCCCCTCGGCCTTGCCCCGCTCGATGAGCGCCATCACGGACTCGGAATCGGCGATCTCCGGCGGGAGCGTACGGGATGTGCTGGCCGACACGAACAACCTCTCGGAACGATGGGAACGGCTTCCGACCCCGGCCTGGTGCTGGACCGGAGCCGACGACCACCGACTGGGGATGGGCCGGGGGCGCGGGCAGGGGCCGGGGAGCTGCACAGCACCCCCAAGGGCTGCTGTCTTCCCTCCGTCGGCCATCACCTCTTACGTCATCGCGTGACGTCGCGGAGCGTTACGCCCAATCTTGGTGGCCAGAGTCACATCCGGTGGACCGCCATGCCGCTCATACGGTCGTACACCGGCATTCGGGGGCGTTGATCAGCCCCGCACGCCGGTGTCGCCGGACCCGAAACGGGCCCGGCGACAGATGGTGCACCCCCGCGCCCCTGCGCGTCGGCGCCTCAGTGCTCGCGCGGGGCGGGGACCACGCGCTCGACCTCCGGATGCACCGTCAGCAGCTGGCGCATGGCGTTCTCGGCTCCCACGGCGTCACCGGCGGCGATGGCCTCGACCATCCGCGCGTGGTGCGCGACGCCGGCCTCGCTCGGGCGGTCGCAGGCGGTGACGGGGCTGCCGGACACCTGGAGGGCGGCCGAGACGATGCCCGACAGGTGCTCCAGCATGCGGTTGCCGGCGACCTGGATCAGGAGCGCGTGGAACTCGTTGTCGGCGCGCGCGAAGGTGATCACGTCGCCCTGCCCGAGGGCGTGGCCCATGATCTCGACCATGTCGGTGAGGCGCTGCTGGATGTCCGGGCGGCCGTGGCCGGCGGCCAGGCGGGCGGCCAGCGGTTCGATGGTCCAGCGGAGCTCGCCGAGCTCGCGGCGCTGGTCGTCGCGCTGGGGGCCGAAGGCGCGCCATTCGATGATGTCGGCGTCGAGGAGGTTCCAGTCGGCGACCGGGCGGACCCGCGTGCCGACGTTCGGGCGGGCGCTGACGAGGCCCTTGGCCTCCAGGACCCGCAGCGATTCGCGGACGACCGTACGGGAGACCTCGAAGCGCTGGCCGATCTCCTCGGGGACCAGCGGCCGGTCCGCTCCGAGGTCGCCGGAGACGATCATCTGGCCGAGCTGCTGGACGAGTTGGCCGTGCAGTCCGCGGCCTCGGCTGCCGGTCGCCCGGCGGCCGACGCGGCTCAACTCGACGTCGGCTCCGTCCCAGTGGGGCGGCCCGACCCGGTCGGGCACGGAGGAGGCCTCCGCGTAGGGGTAGCGGTCGAGTTCGCCCGGGCCGGCGAGGCCGGTCTCGGCATGGCGGGCGGCGGTCATCATGGTGTGCGCAAGGGTACTCACGAATCCTTTGTCGGCCGTGCTCCCATCACCCTTGAGGTCTTTGGTGAAAAGCACACGAAAGGGTGATCGGTGCCACCTACGCAATTGACGACTTATCGTAAAGAACCGGGCCTTTTGCGGGGAGTTGCGGTCCGCTTCGCCTGATTTCACGCGATGTGGACTTCTACGGTCATCCCGGCGCCTTCTCCGGCACTGGAACGATCACCAACGAACACGGGAGCGCAGTCCTGTGAACCCATAGGCGCACAACAGGACCATCAGTGACAACACCAGTGCGGTCCCGACAGGTTGGGCCATCACCCGAAGGGCGCCCAGCACGAGCCGGTCCGCCTCCGGTGGCCACTGCGACCAGGACAGGTCGCGCAGCCGGGAGGCGATCCCGCTCACCGGGTACGCGGACGGCCCGTCCAGCGCCTTGCGCACCAGCGGTACGACCATCACCGGCACGGCGAGCACGGCGGCCAGGCCGGCGGACGCGGAGCGGAAGACTCCGGAGGCGAGCACCCCGGCCCAGGCGCAGCCGATGAGCAGCCCGGCCCAACTCACGGCCGGGGAAACCCACTCCGCCGGGAAGCGCAGCGGGCCGGCACCGAAGACGAGCCGGAGGGCCGCCACATCGGCGGTGACGGCGAGGGCGCCGAGCAACAGGGCGAGAGCGGCGCAGACGCCGAGCTTGGCAGCGAGCAGCCCCATCCGCCGCGGCACCGTGCCGCGACCGGCGGCGAGGGCGGGGTAGCGGTACTCCTCGCCGAAGGCCAGGGCGCCGAGCAGTCCCGCACCGAGCGCGGCGGGCGGCAGCGGCAGCAGGCGGGGCCAGGCGGCCAGCAGCCGGTTCTGCGGAGTGTGCCCCGCACGCGCCAGCACCAGGGCGGTGACGACGGAGGCGACCACGACCAGGGCGGCCGTCAGGAGAGGGGTCGCGGTGCCGCAGACGCGGCGCAGCTCGTAACGCAGCGGTTGCAGCGGCCCGCCGACCCGGCGCACCGCCGAGGCTGGCCGCCCGGACCGGGCCCGCCGGCTCCGCCCTGGCCTGTCATGTCCGTCATGTCCGTCGGCTTCCGGCGCGGGACCGAATCCGGCCTGGGCAGCGGGGGCAGGTCGGGGGCCGGAGCCGGGGCCGGGCATCGATTGCGGGTGGACGCCCGGATCGGGGCGGAGGGCGGCACCCGGCGCGGGCTGCGGATGGACCCCGAGGTCGGGGCGCGGGTCGGGAGGGGGGATGGGCTGAGGGTGGGTGTCCGCGCCGGCTCCGGCGAGGACCTGGGCGCCGGCTTCGACGCGGGCCACGTCCACGCGCGCCGGGACCCCCGCTCGGGTGCGGGCCTGCGGGACGGGCGGGACCTGCGGTCCGGCGTCGCCGGTCTCGTCGGCGAGCTGGTGGACCAGGACGCCGTGCCGGAACGCCGCCTCGCCGACCTCGGCGCAGCTGCTGCCGTACACCGACAGACGGATGCCGCTCTCTTCGACGATCTCCACCGGGCGCTGGGCCGCCCGGGCCTCGCGGCCCAGTACGTCGGCCAGCCGGGCGGCGTGCGGGGTGCGCACGGCGACCCGGGGCCGCAACCGGGTGCGGGCGAAGTCCGCGGCGTCCTGGTCGGCGACGAGCCGGCCCGACGCGATGGAGACCACCCGGTCCGCGCTGCGGGCCGCTTCCTTCGCGTCGTCGGTGGTGAACAGCACCGCGCCGCCCAGGGAGGCGTGACCGCGCAGCAGAGCGTGCAACCAGCCGCGCTCCCGGGCGCAGAGACCGGCGGCCGGCTCATCGAGGAGCAGGGTGCAGGGATCGGCGAGCAGGGCCGCGGCCAGCCCGACCCGGCGGTCCATGCCGAGCGAGAGCGAGCCGAGCCGCTGGTCGCGCAGGCCGCCGATGCCGACGACCTCCATCAGGGTGTCGGCCCGGGAGGCCGGCACGCCGACGGCGGCGCACAACATGCGCAGCTGGTTGCGAACGGTCCGCGACGGATGTCCGGGAACGTCGCCGAGGAGCACGCCGACCTCACGGCCGGGATGCGGGATCCGGTGGAGCGGACGGCCGCGGAAGTACGTGACGCCGCGGCCCGGTTCGAGTTCGAGCATGAGCCGCAGGGCGGTGGTCTTGCCCGAGCCCGGCTCGCCGAGCAGGGCGGTCACGCACCCGGGGCGGGCCTCGAACGTGAGGTCGTCCACGAGGGGCGGCAGATTTCGACGGGGTGCGCTGGTGATTCCGATGGCCTGGAGCATCGCTTCTCTCGCGGGGGGTGAGACCGCTCTGCGGCAGGGTGAGTACCGCAAGCAAGATAGCGCGATATGTCCGATTTTCGACGTAACCGGCCCGGCCTGGTGCCGATGTTGCCGCCGACGGCGGTGACGGCGGTGGTATCGCCTCCGGAGGGTCAGACTTCCGGACGCAGCATCGGCGGGTTGAGCAGGGTCGCTCCGCCGGCCCGGAACAGTTGGGCGGGCCTGCCCCCCTGACGGGTCGTCGTCCCCCCGGCCGGCACGAGGAATCCGGGGGTCCCGGTGACCTTGCGGTGGAAGTTCCGCGGGTCGAGCGCCACGCCCCACACGGCCTCGTACACCCGGCGCAGCTCGCCGACGGTGAACTCGGGCGGGCAGAACGCGGTGGCCAGGGAGGAGTACTCGATCTTCGAGCGAGCCCGTTCCACGCCGTCGGCGAGGATCCGGGCGTGGTCGAAGGCGAGCCCGGCGGACGCCTGGTCGGAAATCTCCAGGAGTTCGTCGACGGGAGCCCAGCGGGCGCTGTTGGCGTCGCCGCCGGCCCGGGGCGCCGGAAGGTCCGGAGCCAGCACCAGGTGCGCCACGCTGACGACCCGCATGCGGGGATCCCGCTGGGGATCACCGTAGGTGGCGAGCTGTTCCAGGTGCGCCCCGTTGCCCACGCCGGGAAGCGCCGGGTCGTGCGCGCACAGCCCGGTCTCCTCGGCGAGCTCCCTGGCCGCGGCTGCCGCCAGGTCCTCGTCCCCGCGGACGAAGCCGCCGGGCAGCGCCCAGCGCCCCTGGAACGGCTGCTCACCCCGTCGTACGACCAGCGCGCAGAGCGCGTGGCGCCGCACGGTGAGCACGACCAGGTCGACGGTGACGGCGAAGGGCGGAAAGGCCGACGGGTCGTAGGGCGACATGCCGCGATCATAGTCGTCTGCCTGACGATAAACAGAGCTTTGGTGATCCCGAGGACAGTGATCTGCAACCGGGTGAGCAATGCCCCGCGGAGGCTCTGCGACTGAGGGCCAAGTTCTCGCGGCTCATCGGCGACCGCCGACCGCGTGGCGGGCATGCCGGACAAACGGCTTCGACGCCATGACTCAGCCTCCCAGTTGGAGCGCATCGGCCGCCTCCTCCACCATGCCGACCCCGAGGCGACTGATCCGGACCGTGAACGGCTCCCCCGACACGCGCAGCCCCGAGAGGCGCAGGCCGCCGAGTGGCGCACCCGCCGACGGCGTCACGCAGACCGTGGCCGCCGGGGCGTCCGGGCGGATTCCGGCGAGGGCCGTCAGCGCGTGGATCCCGGCGGCCGCGGCCACGGCCGCCGGCCGGCAGGCGGACGGGTGCGGGAGCGGAACGCTGCCGACGGTGCGCTGCTCGGCCGCGTACATCTCGGGCAACCGGTATCCGAAGGTCTCGGCGGCGTCCAGCAGACCCCGGAGCAGACCGGCGGCCTCCTTCTCGAAACCCGCCTGGAGGAGACCGGCCACCGCCACCGCGCTCTCGTGGGCCCGTACCGCACCCGAGCGGTGGCCGAAGGGGTTGTGCCCCGGCTCGCGCACTCCCATGCTGCGCAGTCCCCATCCGCAATCCATGGCCGGGGCCCCGAGCAGCCGGGCGAGCTGTTCCGTACGGGCCCGGTCCAGCAGGCCCGGTGCGAGCCGGCCGCCGCCCAGCAGACCGGTGTCCAGCAGATGCGCGGCGGCGCCCGTCAGGCGGGGCAGCGGTCGGCCGTCGGGATGCAGGGCCGCGGCGGGGCGGCCCCCGTCCGGGCCGTCGATCCAGAACTCGGCCCGGAACCTCTCCCGCAGCGCGGCTGCCCACTCCCGCCACTCCTGCGCTCCGGGCCGCCCGCACGCGGCCAGCAGGTCTGCGCCGAGCAGCGCGGCCCGGTGCGCGTGGGCCTGGGTCTCGCAGCGCCGCGGTCCGGGATCGGGATCGGCCAGGAAGCCGTCATCACCCACCGCCCCGCGCAGCCAGTCCAGGCAACGCTCGGCGGCGGGCAGCAACCGGGCCACCTCTTCCTCGGGCAACCCCCAGCGCCGGGCCTCCGCGAGCACCACCGGGAAGCCGAGGGTGGCCTCGGTCCCGGTGCATCCCGGCGGCAGCTGCGGTCCGGCGGCGCGCAACGGACCCGGGATCTTCCCCGCGTCGGGGTCACGTCCCCCGGTCTGGCTGCGGGCCAGCGTCCGCAAGGTGGCGGCGGCGAGCCCGGTGCCGAGCGGCAGCGCCATCCGGGCGGCCCACAAGGACTCCGCCGGGGCGAGCCCGAGCCGCCACGGCGCCCCGGCCGCCGCGAAGGTGTCGCCGGGTGCGTCGGGGGCTCGGAGCAGCAGGGCCCCCAGGTCGTCGAGGCTGGTCCGGAACCAGGCGTCGGCCCTCGGGTCGTCCCCCTCGGCACGGGCATCGGCCAGGGGGTTGGCCACCTGACCGACGGGGGCCCGTGCCGTCCGGTCCCATGTGGTGCGCAGCTCGATGCTGCGCGATTCGCCCGGTCCCAGTTCGAGCTGCCAGCGCAGCAGCCCGGCCGAGGCTAGGGCGTCGTCGGGGGCCGGTTCGGCGGTGGTGACGGCCAAGGCGTCCCCGCTGCTCCAGCGCAGCCCGGCGGCGTGCACCGCGGCGGTGAGTTCCGGCCCGGTACGGCCCGCGGCCACGGCGGCCAGATCGGCCAGGTCGGTGCCGAGAAGGACCTCCACGGGCAGACGTAGCGGACGGGTCGCGAAGCTGCGCAGGGTGATGCGCTCGGTGCCGTCCGCGTGCCGGATCCGCTCCACGCCGATGTCGGGGTCGGGCCCCGCCTCGACGCCGGTGCGGACCGTGGCCGTGAAGGCGGCCCTGCCGGAGCCGAGGCTGCGCCCCTGTACGGCGACCGGATCCCGGCCGGCGACGCGCAGGACGCAGCGGGACAGCAGTCGCCGCCCGGAGCGGTAGATCCCGTCGATCCCCCGCCCGGTCAGCTGGCCGTGCTCCGGAGAGATGACCAGGCAGGGCGCGGCCACGCAGATGACGGCGCTGTGCGCGGGCGGCAACTCGGCCCTGCGGGCAGCCAGTGCGCCAGGCGACTGACCGGACGAGAGGCCGGCCGGGCGGCTCGGGGAGCCCCCCGCCGGTCGGCCCGGCAGGCCCGGCGGACCCCCTGGAGTACCTGGAGGATCGGCCGGAAGCCCGGGCGCGACCCCCGGGGGGTGGCTCGGCGGTGCGGGAGACGGGTGCACCGGCGGGTCGGATTCGGTTACGGGGGGAGCCATGTGTCGCCTTGTCTGCGCTCCGGCCGGTTTCGCGGGGCGGCGGCGCGGCCGGGCCCCCACCACCCCCCAGCTGAACGGCCCCACCCCCGCCCGGGTCACGGGCCGCGGCGGTGACTGCCCCCGCCGTGTGGCGCACCGGTGACGCAGGGCCGCGCGCACCGCCCTGGAGAGCCGCCGTACGGGACTCGCCCGATCCGGGGTCGGGCGGGGGCTCACTGCTCGCTCCCCTCGGTACGGCGGGACACCCGGCGGCGCTCCCCGCTCCGGCGGCCGGGCGGGCGGGTCGGGGTGGGCCGCTTCCGGCGGGGTTCGCGGCGCTTGCGCTCCTCGCGCAGGCACTCCCGGAGCCCCTCGGGGTCGATGCCCTCGTTGCAGGCGTGGTGGAGCAGTTGGGCGAACCGGTACTCGGAGTCGGCCCGCAGCGCCAGTGTGAGTGCGATTCGGGCGGTCGGCTCGTCGCCGCAGGACCACGAGACCCAGCCGGCGAGGGTGAGCGGGGCCGCCGCGTGTTCGGCGTAGGCCCCGACGCAGCGCCGGGCCAGGGCGCGCCACAGCCGCAGGGCCGGGGCGGCCTCGTCGTCCTCCATCCACTCGGCGGCGATGTCGCGGATCTCGCGGTCCTGGAGGCCGAGGATCACGGCGGCGGCCTCGTCGTGGCCGAGCAGTGCGTCGTCCCAGTCGTCAGCGCCCGGCCCTCCGGCGGCGGGCGGGGCGAGCGTCAGGCGCCGCATGAGGGTCCTGGCCAGGGCGAGGGTCTCGGCGCCGACCTCTTCCCGGGTGGCGCCGTCGAGGATCTTCGGCACCAGGGCGGCCGCTGCCCGGTCCAGGGCCTCCTCCTGTCCGGCGGCCTGTCCCCCGCGCAGCGGGGTCAGCCGGCTCTCGATCTCCTTCAGCGAGCCCCGCACCTGGAGCCCCGCGAAGGTGGCCGTCGCGGCCATCACCGAGGTGCCGGGCAGGGCCAGCGGCTTCCCCTCGGCCGGGCAGCATTCGTCGTCGTGGCAGGTGTACGACCAGTAGCGGCCGCCGGAGAGGCACAAGGCCTCCAGGACGGGCACGTCCAGCGCTCCGCAGGCGAGCCGCAGCCGCTGGGCCAGTGGACGCAGCCGGGTCATGACCCGCTGGCCGCTCTCCCCGCCGCTCGGGTCCTGGCAGAGGAAGACCACGATGCCGTCGGGCTTGCCTCCTCGCCGCTCGCTGCCCCTGACCAGGCAGTCGGCGACCTGCCGGGCGGTTTCCTCCCATTCCGCGGGCGCCGTGGGGATGCCGACGCGGAGCCGGCCGCCGAAGCGTCCGCCCTCGCCGTGCACGGCGACCATGACGAGGGAGTCGCTCGGGTGGAAGCCGAGCATGTACGGCAGCGCGTCGGCCAGTTCGGCCGGGCTGCGCAGGGTGATCCGGGGTTCGGTGGGGGATCCGGAGGGGCTGATGGACGGCCGGCCGGACGGGCTGCGTGATTCGTGGTTCGTCGTCATGTGTCGACGGTCCCGTGCGTGATCCGATCCGGAAACCCCTGTGGACAACTCGTACAACGTTCAATATCCACAGGTTGAGAGCGCGGCATTGGCGCGATGTCCGAGGCATCGGGTTGCATGGGGGCATGAACCCAGACCTGAGGTCTTCAGCCGATTCCGTGCTCGCCCGCCTCGTCGGCGACCCCACGGGCACCGCACGGCTGCGCGAGGACCAGTGGCGGGCCATCGAGGCTCTCGTCGCGCACAAGCGGCGGGCGCTCGTCGTGCAGCGCACCGGCTGGGGCAAGTCCGCGGTCTACTTCGTCGCCACCTCCCTGCTGCGGGCGGCGGGCGCCGGTCCGACCGTCATCGTCTCCCCGCTGCTCGCGCTGATGCGCAACCAGGTCGAGGCGGCGGCCCGCGCCGGGATCAAGGCCCGCACCATCAACTCCGCGAATCCGGAGGAGTGGGAGGGCATCCAGGCCGAAGTGGCGGCAGGCGAGGTCGACGTCCTGCTCGTCAGTCCGGAGCGGCTCAACAATCCTGATTTCCGCGACCAGGTGCTCCCGAAGCTCTCGGCCGCCACCGGCCTCCTCGTGGTCGACGAGGCGCACTGCATCTCCGACTGGGGGCACGATTTCCGCCCCGACTACCGCCGGCTGCGCACGATGCTGGCCGACCTGCCCCCGGGTGTACCGGTACTGGCGACGACCGCCACCGCCAATGCCCGGGTGACGGCCGACGTCGCCGAACAGCTCGGCACCGGCGCCGGGACGGACGCACTGGTGCTGCGCGGTCCGCTGGACCGGGAGAGCCTCAGTCTGTCGGTGGTGACGCTGCCCGACGCCGCGCACCGGCTGGCCTGGCTCGCCGACCACCTCGGCGACCTGCCGGGCTCCGGAATCATCTACACCCTGACGGTGGCCGCGGCCGAGGAGGTCACGGCCTATCTGCGCCACCGCGGGCACACCGTCTCCTCCTACACCGGCAAGACCGAGAACGCCGACCGCGAGCAGGCGGAGAACGACCTCCAGGCCAACCGGGTCAAGGCGCTGGTCGCCACCTCGGCCCTCGGAATGGGCTTCGACAAGCCCGACCTGGGCTTCGTCGTGCACCTGGGGTCTCCCTCCTCCCCCATCGCCTACTACCAGCAGGTCGGCCGCGCCGGCCGCGGCGTGGAGCACGCGGAGGTACTGCTGCTGCCCGGCCGCGAGGACGAGGCGATCTGGCAGTACTTCGCCTCGGTGGCCTTCCCTCCGGAGCAGCAGGTACGCCGCACCCTGGACGTACTGGCCCAGGCCGGCCGGCCCATGTCGCTGCCCGCCCTGGAACCCCTGGTCGACCTGCGGCGCACCCGGCTGGAGACGATGCTCAAGGTGCTCGACGTGGACGGCGCCGTCCACCGGGTGAAGGGCGGCTGGACCTCGACCGGCGAGCCGTGGGCGTACGACGCCGAGCGCTACGCGTGGGTCGCCCGGCAACGGGCCGCGGAACAACAGGCGATGCGCGACTACGCGGCGGCCACCGATTGCCGGATGGAGTTCCTGCGCCGCCAGCTGGACGACGAGGAGGCCGCGCCCTGCGGCCGCTGCGACAACTGCGCCGGCGCCCGCTTCACGGCGGACGTCTCCACCGCCGCCCTGGACACCGCCCGGGGCGAACTGGGCCGCCCCGGCGTGGAGCTGGAGCCGCGCAAGATGTGGCCGACCGGACTGGTGGCGGTGGGCGTGGATCTCAAGGGCCGGATTCCGGCCGGGGAACAGGCCTCGACCGGACGGGCGCTGGGGCGGCTGTCCGACATCGGGTGGGGCAACCGGCTGCGCCCGATGCTGGCTCCGCAGGCACCCGACCAGGCGGTTCCGGACGATGTCGCCCAGGCCGTGGTGGCCGTACTCGCCGACTGGGCACGGGGGCCCGGCGGCTGGGCGTCGGGGGCCGCGGACGCTCCCGCGAGGCCCGTGGGCGTGGTCGCGCTGCCCTCGCGCAGCCGCCCGCGGCTCGTCGGCTCGCTGGCGGCACGGATCGCGGAGGTCGGGCGAATCCCGCTGCTGGGCACGGTCGAATACACGGATCAGGTCCCGGAGTTCGGCCTGCCCTCCTCGAACAGTGCCCAGCGGGTCCGTGGGCTCCACCAGGCCTTGACCGTGCCCCCGGCACTGGCGGCGACCCTGGCGGAGGTCTCGGGCCCGGTGTTCCTCGTGGACGACCGCGCCGAAAGCGGGTGGACCCTCGCGGTGGCCGCCCGCCTGCTCCGGCGGGCAGGCGCGAAGGGGGTGTTTCCGCTGGTGCTCGCCCTCCAGCCGTAGCCGAGGCGTCAGCTCCGGCGTGGCGGGGCAAGGATATGAACGGCATACCGGCGAATTCCGGTCCGCGGCCTCAAATGCTCATTGCCCCATCCTCGCGGACCACGCGAGAATCGGAGTGCTCCCGCTCGGCTCGTCGGCACTCCCCAGGGCCGCGCTGCGGCGCGCCCGCACCCAGCCGTGCCCGTTCGCGGGCGTGTACCCGAAGGGAGGACCGTGACCTTCGGATTCGCCCCGCCCTCGACCACGTCCCTGACAACGGCCACCGCCGGCGCCAGCCGGCACGGCAGACTGCTCGAACCCGCCGAGTGGACGGCGGCGGGAGTCCCCCTGCTGCGCAATCCGCGCGAGGTCGTCAGCGGACTGCACTCCCGGCACGACCCTGCTCCGTCCACCGCCGTCATAGCCGTCCTCGGCCCCGAGGAACGGCTCGTCGCCAGCGCCTCCTTCGTTCAGCGGTCGACCTCGGCCGACGGCTGGGAGTACCGCAACGCCCTGCTGTCCAGACTGCGCCGGATCATCCCGCACGACCTGCGGCGGCGAACCCCGGTGCGGACGGCAGTGCTGCTCTACTGCCGCGACGGCGACGAACGGTGGACCGAGGAGGACGGGGCCTGGATGTGGGGACTCCGGGACGCCTGCACCCTGCACGGGCTACGCTGCGGCGCCTACATCACGCTGACCCAGGGCGGCTGGCAGGTCCTCGGTGAAGGCCGGGGCGGTCGGCGGCCCAGCTGGGACTCCCGGCCCGAGCGCCTCGGCTCCAACTCGGCCGAGCCGTCACCGCTGACGCTGCGCACCGGCGGCGGCGCCTCCGAGGCGCTGCGCCGCACCGCCGCTCGCTGAACCCCGGCGCTGGCCGAGGCCTCCGCGGCCCGTCCGCGTACCGCCGCTCGCACCCTGGTCCTCGTACGACCAAGGACGCGGGCAGCGGGATCGGGCCGTGGGGTGCGCGCACCCGTACGCGGACGTGCGTACGGACACGGCACCACCCGGCACCGCGGGCAGCCCTCACGGCCGTACCCCCAAGAACGGGCGTACGGCAGGTCGGGCTTCGGACTTCAGCGGGGCCGGCAGCCCGCCCCGCCGCGCCCGCACAGCGGACGGAACGTCAGACGCTCGCACCCAGCACGGAGTTGATCTGCTGCACGTCGCCACACACGATCAGCAGCGCACCGGCCCGCGTGAGCGCCACCGGCAGCGCGGCGGCGGTCGCCTCGACCGGTCCGCCGTTGGCCGCGAAGACCACGACGGGGCGCCCGGCGGCACGCCGCACCTGCGCCGCGTCCGCGTAGAAGACGTCGTCCCCGGCGTCGTGCTGGGCCCAGTAGGGGGCCTCGCCGAAGGACAGCTCGTGGGCGGCCCACGGGTGGGGGTCGCCGGTGGTGAGCACCAGGATGTCGCCGGGCGCGCGCCCGGTGTCGAGCAGCAGGTCCACGGCCTCCTCGGCCGCGTCCAGCGCACCCTCGACGGATGCCGGGATGAGCTGGAGCTGCGGCACCGCCGCTGAGACGGACGGCGCGGTGGGGGCTGCGGGAACGGGTCCGGGGGTGGCCTCCGCCGCGCGCCGCGCGGGCGGGGCGGACCGGACGGGACCGGGGCGTCCGGGCCGGGGTACGGCGGCGGGACGCGGACCAGGTACGGGGCGGGGGGTCTGCGCGGTGCGGCTCGCGGCCGGCGTGACGCGGGGACCCTGGGCACTCTCGTGAATCTGAGGCTCCTCGATGGCGGGGGTGAGAGGCATGACTTGATATCTATCAAACACCGGTACGAAACGTACCTGTGGGTGGCGCATGGGTGCGATCAAAAATCGAAGCCGAGTTGGCCTCCGTCTTCGAGTGCTATCGACTCCTCGCTGCGGCGCACCTTCTTGAGGTGGCGCCAACGGGGCAGCGTGTCGAGGTACGACCACGAGAGCCGGTGGTACACCGTCGGCCCCCGCTCCTCCAGCGCTGCCCGGTGCACGGGCGAGGGATAGCCGGCGTTGGCGGCAAAGGCGAAGTCCTGTATTCCGTCGCCTCGTTCGCCCAGTTCGGCCATCATCCGATCACGCCGGACCTTGGCGATCACCGAGGCCGCGGCGACGGAGACGCAGGACTGGTCGCCCTTGATCACCGTACGAACCCGCCAAGGCGGGCCGAGATAGTCGTGCTTGCCGTCGAGGATCACCGTGTCGGGCCGCACGGGAAGGGCTTCCAGCGCGCGCACCGCCGCGAGCCGCAGGGCGGCGGTCATCCCCAGTTCGTCGATCTCCTCCGGGGAGGCGTGCCCGAGGGCGTACGCGGTGACCCAGTCCTCCAGGACGTCGTGCAGGGCGTCGCGTCGCTTGGTGGTGAGCAGTTTGGAGTCGGTGAGCCCGGCGGGCGGGCGGCGCAGACCGGTGATCGCCGCACACACGGTGACGGGACCGGCCCAGGCTCCTCGTCCGACCTCGTCGACCCCGGCGATGATTTTGGCGCCCGTGGTTGCGCGGAGGGAGCGCTCGACGGTGTGGGTGGGTGCTTCGTACGGCATGGCGCCAGCAAGGTTACGCCGCCCCGAGCCGCCTGCACACCCCGGCCCGCACCCTGACGCCCGTCGAGGCCGCGCGGGCGCCCCACGGCTGGAGCGCCGACACGGCCGTACCGCCGACCGAGCGGGCTCACGCTTCGCTCTCGCACACCCTGGTGCGGTATGCCGACATCACCGGAATCGCATCGACAACAAACGGATTGGGCACATCCGAATCATGCCAGGCCGACCACATCGGCCCCCTTTGCGCGCCGAACCGGCACATGGATCAACCAGCACCCGCCTGTGCCCGGCCGCGCCCGACCGACGCGGCAGAACCGATCGGTACGGAAGTGATCGCACTCGTGAAGCATCGCCGCCGTCCGCCAGCAAGACGGGTCCGACCGGCCTTGTGGGCCGCCCCCAGCTGTTCCAAATGAAGGCTGAAGCCTACGGACGGCCTAGCTCACCGACTGCGGCAGCCAATCCGGCAGCGCTTCGGTCCGGGCCAGCCATGCCTGCGGCAGCACCGCTTCGCCGCGCGATCCCAGCACCCCGCCGACGATCGCGCAGGTGGTGTCCACGTCCCCGCCCACCTGCGCGGTGGTCCAGAACGCCCGCTCGTAGTCGTCCAGTGCCCGCGCCGCCGACCACAGGGCGAACGGCACCGTGTCGTGGGCGCTGGTGCGCCGCCCACAGCCCAGGACCGCCGCGACCGTGGTCGCGTCGCCGTAGTCCAGCATGTCCCGCGCCCGGCGCAGACCCGCGCCCACCGCGCTGCGCGGCACCAGCGCGATCACGCCGTCCAGCAGGTCGGCGGCCGTCGGCTTGCCCGCCGGATCCGCTGCCAGGGCGGCCGCCGCGGCGACGGCCATCGCGCCGCACACGGCCTCGCGGTGCTGGTGGGTGGTGTAGGCGGAGATCTCCGCCTGGTGCGTGGCCTGCTCGGGGTCGTCCGCGTACCAGGCGCCGAGCGGTGCGATCCGCATCGCCGCGCCGTTGCCCCACGAGCCCTGCCCGTTGAACAGCTCGGCGGCCAGCGTCCGCCAGTCCGCGCCCTCCCGGACCAGTCGCAGCATCCGGTTGACGGCGGGACCGTAGCCGCGGTCGAAGTCGTGGTGGGTGGCGAACGAAGTCGCCAGCGCGTCTTGATCGATCCGTCCGTGCGTGGCGAGCACGGCCACCACGGAGCAGGCCATTTCGGTGTCGTCGGTCCACTGCCACGGCTCGTCACCGGCCGGCAGTTCACGTCGCTTCAGCAGCGGATAGTTCACGGGGACGAAGTACTGGGAGCCGAGGGCGTCACCCAGTGCCAGCCCTCTGAGGCTGGACATGGCGCGTGCGTAGCGCCTTTCGGGAGTGGATTCAGCGGTCATCCCGCGTCACTTTAGCCGTCCAGGTCATAAGGCTCGGGTGTGGTCCACCGCTCAAACGGGCGGTCCATCCGGTACCGGCCGTCCGGGCCGAGCACCAGCGCCCGGAATTCTCCGTTCCCGGGGTTGGACAGGGCCTCGAACTCGGCCACCGACCAGTGGAACCAGCGCATGCAGAACAGCCGCATCGTCAGTCCGTGCGTCACGAGCAGCACGTTCTCGGGATGGTCCGGGGCCTCGAAACTGCGGTAGAGGCTTTCCAGGAAGGACCCGACCCGGTCGTAGACGTCCGCGCCCGACTCCCCCTGCGCGAAGCGGTAGAAGAAGTGCCCGTAGGCATCGCGGTACGCCTTCTGCAGCCGTACGTCGTCCCGGTCCTGCCAGTTCCCCCAGTCCTGCTCGCGCAGCCGCGGCTCCTCGCGCATCCGCACCCGCGCCGGGTCCAGCCGCAGCTCCCGGAAGGTCTGCAGGGTCCTGCGGTACGGGGAGACGTACGCGCTGATGTGTTCGTCGCCGAAGAGTGCGCGCAGCCGGACGCCGGCCTCGGCGGCCTGCTCCCGACCCGTCTTGGTCAGCCGCAGGGCGTGGTCGGGCTCGCGCTCGTACACCGTGTCATCGGCATTGCCCTCGGATTCCCCGTGCCGGAGGAGGACGATGCGCCGTGGTCGTACCATCCCACGACCCTATTCGGCCATCGGCGCGCGGACGCTCCGGGCACGCCGGTCGGGGCGGCCATCGATCTTCCTACGGTCATACCGTCCAGCCGGGTTCGAGGTCCACGACGTCCCCGGTGAGGGCCTCCACATCGGCCGCGGTCTGGGCGCGCAGCGACAGCCGCTCCACCCGTTCCTGCCGGTATTTGCCGTGCTCGGCCGCCGCGCGCCACATGGACAGCACCAGGAACTCCCGGCCGGGAGCCTCCCCGAAGAGGCCCCGGACCATCCCGGGCGAGCCCGCCATCGCCGGGTTCCACACCTTTTCCTGCATGAGGGCGAAGTGGTCCAGGCGCCCCTCCCGTACCCGGGTGTGCGCGACCCGGACCACATCGGCATCGGTGAAGCGCGGCTCGAAGCCTGTCTTCACATCGAAGCGGTGGTCGAAGAGCGTGACCCGGGCATCGGTGAAGGTGCCGTTCTGGGAGGCCGCGAGCCGGTCGTGCGAGCGAGCCATGAAGGAGTCGTAGAAGGAACGGCTCTCCCAGAACGCGAAGACGTGCGCGACCCCCTGCCGGCCCCGGCTCCAGCCGCCGCCCTGCCCCCGGAAGCCCGGTTCGCCAGGCAACCCCGCCCATTTTCGCTGCCCGCGCTCGAACCCGCGTCGGTCCGTCACCGTGCAGCGAATCCACTTGACCAGCACCGCGCCATCGTACGGGCCAGGCGCGGCCCGAGTCAGTCTTCGGAGCGGTGGATCCGTACCAGTTCCACCCCATCCCGATCGGGCAGCCGAAGCCCGAACTCCCGGTCGAGCAGCGCGAGCAGCTCGTCCGGGGCGACCGTCTCACGCTCGATCCGTCCGTCGGGATACAGCCGCGTGAGCTCGCGCCCTACGAGGGACAACCGGACGGTATCGCCCGGTTGCTGGACGATGGTCCGCCCCACGAAGGAGGAGCTGGGGTGGGAGGAGCTGTAGTGGTTCAGCACGACGTAGTCGACGGGGTGGTAGGGCTGTGGGGAGAACGCGTACAGGTCCCGCCAGGCCCGGTCTCGCAGCGCGCACAGCACCAGGACGCCGTCCCGCTCCTCGCGGACGCGGAACGTCCACTGCCCCTGCCGCACCGCCGCGCCGGGCCGCGCGAGCGGGACGGGCTCGCGCGGGCCCTGGTAGCCGAACCCGGCGTCGCAGAGCCATGGTTCGCCGTCGACGGTGACGACGAGGACCGCGTGCGTCACCGCCAGCAGGGTGTCACCCCGGGTGCGGTTGCGGGCACCGCGCCCGGAGACCACGAAGCCGATCCGCTCCAGGGCAGCGGCCAGCAGCGAGTTCTGCTCGTAGCAGTAGCCGCCGCGGCGGCCGTGCACGAGCTTGTCCTCGAGGGTCTTGACGTCCAGCGCGACAGGGCGGTCGAGAAGAACGTCCAGGCTCTCGAAGGTGATGGCGGCGGTATGGGCCCGGTGCACTGCGTACAACGTCCCGAGGTCCGGCCGGAGTTCCCCGGCGGCCTCACAACCGATCCGCGCCACATAGGCATCCAGGTCCAGCTCGTCACCGCTCCACATGGTTCCCCGTCTCCGCAGCGTCAAATCCCGGGCACACGATTCGCCTCGTCCCGGCACAATGATCGGCATCGCGGCCCCGCACACCAACCGGCTTTTCTGCTCGCCCCACCGGGCGCCGAGGACACGACGAAGGGGATCGGCGCGAGGCCGATCCCCTTCGTGAGCTGCTGGTCAGCTACGCGTGCGCGCTACGCGCGCTGCCGCCCGGTCAGCTGCAACCGCTGGTCGAGCCGCAGCCCTCGCAGATGTAGCAGGAGCCGGCGCGCTGCATCTTCGTACCGCACGAGAAGCAGAGCGGGGCGTCAGCGGAGACGCCGAGCTGCATCTCGACCAGTTCGGCGTTGCTGTGCGCCGTCTTGGGGGCGGGGACCTGGACGGTCTCGGCCGGCTTCGGGACGGAAACGGGCGACGGGACCGCCGTGAGCGGCGCCGACTGCGCGAGCGACTCGGTGTCCAGCTCCTCGTCCTCGAGCGGCTCGTAGGAGCCGGTGTCGAGGTGGCGCTGACGCTCCTCGGCGGTGTGGATGCCGAGGGCCGAGCGGGTCTCGAAGGGCAGGAAGTCGAGTGCCAGGCGGCGGAAGATGTAGTCGACGATCGACTGCGCCATCCGCACGTCCGGGTCGTCCGTCATACCGGCCGGCTCGAAACGCATGTTGGTGAACTTCGAGACGTACGTCTCCAGCGGGACGCCGTACTGCAGACCGACCGAGACGGCGATCGAGAAGGCGTCCATCATGCCCGCGAGGGTCGAACCCTGCTTGGACATCTTCAGGAAGACCTCGCCCAGACCGTCGTCCGGGTAGGAGTTCGCCGTCATGTAGCCCTCGGCGCCACCGACCGTGAAGGAGGTGGTGATCCCCGGGCGGCCCTTCGGGAGGCGCTTGCGGACCGGGCGGTACTCGATGACCTTCTCGACCGCCGTGCGGATGGTCTCCTCGGCCTTCTCGGTGACCTCGGCCTTCTCCTGCTCCTTCTTCTTGGCGGAGAGGGGCTGGCCGACCTTGCAGTTGTCGCGGTAGATCGCGAGCGCCTTGACGCCCAGCTTCCAGGCCTCGAAGTAGATCTCCTCGATCTCCTCGACGGTCGCCGTCTCCGGCATGTTGACCGTCTTCGAGATCGCGCCGGAGATCCAGGGCTGGATCGCGGCCATCATGCGGACGTGGCCCATCGCGGAGATGGAACGCTCGCCCATGGCGCAGTCGAACACCGAGTAGTGCTCGGGCTTCAGGCCCGGGGCGTCGACGACCACGCCGTGCTCGGCGATGTGGGCGACGATCGCCTCGATCTGCTCTTCCTGGTATCCCATGCGGCGCAGGGCCTGAGGGACGGTGCCGTTGACGATCTGCATCGAGCCGCCGCCGACGAGCTTCTTGAACTTGACCAGGGCCAGGTCCGGCTCGACACCGGTGGTGTCGCAGGACATCGCGAGACCGATGGTGCCGGTCGGCGCGAGGACGGAGGCCTGGGAGTTGCGGAAGCCGTTCTTCTCGCCGAGGCGCAGGACGTCCTGCCAGGCCTCGGTGGCCGCGGCCCAGATCGTCTTGTCGAGGTCCTCGGTGCGCGGCGCGACGGCGTTGGCGTCGGCGTGCTGCTTCATGACCCGCTTGTGCGAGTCGGCGTTGCGGGCGTAGCCGTCGTACGGGCCGACGATCGCGGCCAGCTCGGCGGAACGCTTGTACGCCGTACCGGTCATCAGCGAGGTGATCGAGGCGGCGAGGGTGCGGCCGCCGTCCGAGTCGTACGCGTGCCCGGTGGCCATCAGCAGGGCGCCGAGGTTGGCGTAGCCGATGCCCAGCTGCCGGAAGGCGCGGGTGTTCTCACCGATCTTCTGTGTCGGGAAGTCCGCGAAGCAGATGGAGATGTCCATCGCGGTGATGACGAGTTCGACGACCTTGGCGAAGCGCTCGGCGTCGAAGGACTGCTCGCCCTTGCCGTCGTCGTTGAGGAACTTCATCAGGTTGAGCGAGGCGAGGTTGCAGGACGTGTTGTCCAGGTGCATGTACTCGCTGCAGGGGTTGGACGCGGTGATGCGGCCGGACTCGGGGCAGGTGTGCCAGTTGTTGATCACACCGTCGTACTGGATGCCCGGGTCGGCGCAGGCCCACGCGGCCTCGGCCAGCTTGCGGAAGAGCGCCTTGGCGTCGACCTCCTCGATGACCTCGCCGGTCATGCGGGCACGCAGGCCGAACTTGGTGCCGTTCTCGACGGCCGTCATGAACTCGTCGTTCACACGGACGGAGTTGTTGGCGTTCTGGTACTGGACGGACGTGATGTCGTCGCCGCCCAGGTCCATGTCGAAGCCCGCGTCACGCAGGGCGCGGATCTTCTCCTCTTCCTTCACCTTGGTCTCGATGAAGGCCTCGACGTCCGGGTGGTCCACGTCCAGGACGACCATCTTGGCCGCGCGTCGGGTCGCGCCGCCCGACTTGATCGTTCCGGCGGACGCGTCGGCGCCGCGCATGAAGGAGACCGGACCGGAGGCGTTGCCGCCGGAGGAGAGGAGCTCCTTGGAGGAGCGGATGCGGGAGAGGTTCAGGCCGGCGCCGGAGCCGCCCTTGAAGATCATGCCCTCTTCCTTGTACCAGTCGAGGATCGACTCCATGGAGTCGTCGACGGCCAGGATGAAGCAGGCGGAGACCTGCTGCGGCTGGGGCGTGCCCACGTTGAACCACACGGGCGAGTTGAAGCTGAAGATCTGGTGCAGGAGGGCGTACGTGAGCTCGTGCTCGAAGATCTCCGCGTCGGCCGGGGAGGCGAAGTAGTCGAAGTCTTCGCCGGCCTTCGTGTACGTCTTCACGATCCGGTCGATCAGCTGCTTCAGACCGGTCTCACGCTGCGGGGTGCCGACCGCGCCCCGGAAGTACTTGCTGGTGACGATGTTGACCGCGTTCACCGACCAGAAGTCGGGGAACTCGACGCCACGCTGCTCGAAGTTGACCGAGCCGTCGCGCCAGTTGGTCATGACGACGTCACGGAGCTCCCAGCTCACCTCGTCGTACGGGTGCACGCCCGGGGTGGTGTGGATGCGCTCGATACGCAGGCCGCCCTTGGCAGCCTTGGTCCCCTTGTTGCGGGAACCTCGCGCCGAGCCGCTCGCCGTCTCTGTCATGCCGCCTCCCATATGCGGGTAAAAACGCCCTAAAGTGCCAGCGCTATTCCGCGGCACGGTGCTGTGTGTCTTGTATCTGCGAATCTCGCCCTGCCGACCGGCGGCCGGGCCGCGCTGCGGCCGGTCCGGTCAGTCGGCGGCGGAGGCGGGCACGGGGACGACCGAAGCGGTCCCTCCGGGCTCGCGCTCATGGGGGTGAGGCCGCGAATCGCGCAGTTCCGCGATGGCGGTCTCGAAGTCTTCAAGGGTGTCGAACGCTTTGTAAACGGATGCGAACCGCAGGTACGCGACCAGGTCGAGTTCCTGCAACGGGCCGAGTATGGCCAGACCCACGTCATGGGTGGTCAGCTCGGCACTCCCGGTGGCGCGAACCGCCTCCTCGACCCGCTGGCCGAGCTTGGCGAGGGCGTCCTCGGTGACCGGTCGTCCCTGGCACGCCTTGCGGACGCCAGAGATGACCTTGGTGCGGCTGAAAGGTTCGGTCACCCCGCTGCGCTTGATCACCATCAGCGAGGCCGTCTCCACCGTCGTGAAGCGACGGGAGCAGTCGGGGCACTGACGGCGCCGGCGGATCGACGTCCCGTCGTCCGTGGTGCGGCTGTCGACGACGCGACTGTCGGGGTGCCTGCAGAAGGGGCAGTGCATGGTTCCCTCACCCTCCTTTTGGCACGACTGAATCACCCCACGGAGCCCCTGAACGGCGGAGACGGGCTCTGCCGGGGGCTCGTGAAGCAGCCACAAGCATATGCGATGCCGAGGCCCTCAGCAGACCGCGGACCACAACTCCTGGGCGGCAGCGCTCATCCAACCACTAGATCTTGGGTTGCGCGTGATTTGCGCCGCTCTGCGTGTCGTGGTGTCCGATGGCCGGATACGGGGCCGCCGGTGCCACACTGGACGAAGGCCCGGCCGCTGGTGATCCAACCGGGAAGGGTAGCGTAAGGACCGGACGCAGAACCGAACCCGCGTTCGGCAGGAACCCTCGGCGCACCCCGTCGGGCGGCCCTTGGGCCGACTGTCCATACACCTGCCGATCTCACCCACGTGGCTGATCCACGTTTTTTCACTCGAACGTGTGTTTGGCGCAACCTTTCGAAAGCTACTACCGTTGTCCAGCTAGGGAGAACATTTCGAGAGGGGCCGACGTGACCACGACCGCAGACAGTGCCACCATCACTGCCCAGAACCGCTCCCAGAGCCGACTCGAGCCGGTGCATGCCATGAATGACGCAAGTCAGAACCCTGAGGCGGAGCCCGTACGCCCCGCACGCTCACTGCCAGGGCGACCTCCAGGCATCCGCGCCGACAGCTCCGGACTCACGGACCGGCAGCGGAGGGTCATCGAAGTCATCCGGGACTCCGTACAGCGCCGTGGTTACCCGCCGTCGATGCGAGAGATCGGCCAGGCGGTCGGCCTCTCCAGCACCTCGTCGGTGGCGCACCAGCTGATGGCGCTGGAGAGGAAGGGCTTCCTGCGGCGCGACCCGCACCGCCCCCGCGCCTACGAGGTGCGCGGCTCGGACCAGCCGAGCTCGCAGCCCACCGACACCACCGGCAAGCCCGCCGCCTCGTACGTCCCCCTGGTCGGCCGGATCGCGGCCGGCGGTCCGATCCTCGCCGAGGAGTCGGTGGAGGACGTCTTTCCGCTCCCCCGCCAGCTGGTCGGTGACGGAGAGCTGTTCGTCCTCAAGGTCGTCGGCGATTCGATGATCGAGGCGGCGATCTGTGACGGCGACTGGGTCACCGTCCGCCGACAGCCCGTCGCGGAGAACGGCGACATCGTCGCCGCGATGCTGGACGGCGAGGCCACGGTCAAGCGCTTCAAGCGCGAGGACGGCCATGTCTGGCTGCTCCCGCACAACTCCGCCTACCAGCCGATTCCCGGCGACGAAGCGACCATTCTCGGCAAGGTCGTCGCCGTGCTGCGCCGCGTCTGACCGACCGGCCGCCCCTCAGCCAGCTCCGGGACCCACTGCGCCGGTCCCGGAGCTGTCTCCCCTTTGCGACTAAACCGCCGCCGCTCTCGCGGGGGCGGTTGTTCGCCGTCGGGGTTGCTCACTTGATGGTTGGCATCAGAACCGCTTACTTGCCGTCTGCTTTCGCGGTTGCGTCGATCGCCGCCAGCGAGCGGCGGACCTGGTTGCGGTCGGTCGTGTACCAGAAGTCCGGCAGCGTGGCCCGCAGGAAGGTCCCGTAGCGGGCCGTGGCCAGCCGGGGGTCGAGAACCGCGACCACGCCCCGGTCGCCGGAGGCCCGTACGAGTCGACCCGCCCCCTGCGCCATCAGCAGGGCGGCGTGCGTGGCCGCGACGGCCATGAAGCCGTTGCCGCCGTGTTCCTCGACCGACTTCTGCCGCGCACTCATCAGCGGGTCGTCGGGTCGGGGGAACGGGATCCGGTCCATGATCACGAGCTGGCAGCTGGGACCGGGCACGTCCACGCCCTGCCAGAGGGAGAGCGTCCCGAAGAGGCAGGTCCGCGGGTCCGCCGCGAAGTTCTTGATCAGCTCGCCGAGTGTCTCCTCGCCCTGGAGCAGGATCGGGTTGTCGAGCCGGCCGCGCAGCTCCTCGGCGGCGGCCTTGGCGCCGCGCATGGAGGAGAAGAGGCCGAGGGTACGACCGCCCGCCGCCTCGATCAGCTCCGCGAGCTCGTCCATCATGTCGCCGCGGGTGCCTTCCCGGCCGGGCGTGGCCAGGTGCTTGGCGACGTAGAGGATGCCCTGCTTCGGGTATTCGAACGGTGAGCCGACGTCGAGGCCCTTCCAGAGCGGTACGTCTTCCCCCTCGACGCCCTCGGCGGACAGGCCCAGCGAGGCCGCGATCCCGTTGAAGTCGCCGCCCAGCTTGAGGGTGGCGGAGGTGAGGACCACCGAGCGGTCCTCGAACAGCTTCTCCCGCAGCAGCCCCGACACCGAGAGGGGGGCCACACGCAGGGTGGCCCCGCTGGGCCTATATGAGGCTCCGCCGCGGGAGTCGTGGCGCTCGAACCAGACGACGTCGTACTCGGAGTCGTTCAGGATCCGCTCCGCGACCGTGTGGACGCTCTCCACGGCGGCCAGCGCCTGCTTGCGGACGGCGTCCTCGTCGTGGACGGACTTGTCGCGGGTGGCGCCGATCGCGGAGATCACGTTGCGCGCGGCATCCCGTAGCGCCGTCAGCGCGTAGCGGAGATCCTCGGGGATCTCCTCCAGGCGGCCCGGGAGCGCCAGCTCCATGACCCGCTCGAAGGACTCGGAGGCGGTCTGCAGGGAGTCGGCCGTCTTCTCGTCGACGAGCTTGGCGGCACGCTTCACGGCCCGGTTGACCTGGCCGGGAGTGAGCTCGCCGGTGGCGACCCCGGTGACGCGCGAGACGAGCTCGTGCGCCTCGTCCACGATGAGGACCTCGTGCTGCGGCAGCACCGGGGCACCCTCGATGGCGTCGATGGCGAGCAGCGCGTGGTTGGTCACGACCACGTCCGCGAGCTTGGCCCGCTCACGGGCCGCCTCCGCGAAGCATTCGGCTCCGTAGGCGCACTTCGTCGCGCCCAGGCACTCCCGGGAGGAGACGGAGATCTGGCTCCAGGCCTTGTCGGAGACGCCGGGGGTGAGGTCGTCGCGGTCGCCGGTCTCGGTCTCGTCCGCCCAGTCACGCAGGCGCAGCAGGTCCTTGCCCAGCTTGCTGGTGGGCGTGGCCGCCTCGAACTGGTCGAAGAGGCCCTCCTCCTCGTCCTGCGGTACCCCTTCGTGCAGGCGGTGCAGGCAGAGGTAATTGGACCGGCCCTTGAGCATGGCGAACTGCGGGCGGCGGCGCAGCTGCGGGTGCAGCGCCTCCACCGTGCGGGGCAGGTCGCGCTCGACGAGCTGACGCTGGAGGGCCAGCGTGGCCGTGGCCACGACCACGCGCTCGCCGTGCGCGAGGGCCGGCACCAGGTAGCCGAGGGACTTGCCGGTGCCGGTGCCGGCCTGGATCAGCCGGTGGGAATTGTCGTCGATCGCTTCGGCGACGGCTTCGGCCATGGCCACCTGGCCGGGCCGCTCCGTGCCGCCGACGGCGGAGACGGCGGCGTGCAGCAGGTCGGGGAGGGAGGGCTTCGTCATAGCACTGCCAACCCTACGGGGCGCCACCGACAGCGGTCGCATCCCTCACCCCTCACGGGCGGTACAGGGGGTTGGGGACGGTGCCGTACGTGACCGCGTGCGGTCGGTCCGGTCGGTCGCGGTAGCCGTCCTCGTGCAGCCTGTTCCGGTTCAGACAGAGCCGGTCGATCCGCTCGGTGAGCAGGTCGAAGAGCTCGTACCGGTCCTTGAGCTCGGGGAAACGTGCCTGGTGGCGGAGGATCTCGGCCCGTACGAGGGCCCAGAATTCGCTCTCGGGGACGTCGAGCCGGCTCTCGCAGAGGGCGGCGAGGTAGCGGAAGACGCCGATGAACAGCCCGGAGTGGATGAACTGGGTGAGGAAGGCGGGCGGCTCGGTGAGCAGGGCCGCGCGGACTTCGTCGGGCATGGAGTCGTGCTCCGGGAGCGGCTCGCGGCTGATGTTGATGTCGTCCACGAAGTCCTTGACCGCGAGCCGGACGGGCACGTCCTGCTCGTCGAAGATCACGATCGCGTTCTCGCCGTGCGGGGAGAAGACGGTGCCGTAGCGGTAGAGGAAGCGCAGCAGTGGAGGCAGCAGGGCGGCGAAGAGCCGCTGGAGCCAGGCGGTGGGGGTGAGGCCGGAGCGGGCGACGAGCTCGGCGGTGAAGGAGCGGCCGCGCGGGTCGGTGTGGAGGAGGGAGGCAAGGGTGCGGGCGCGCTCGCCGGGGGCGAGGTGGCCGGTCAGGGGTTCGCGCCAGATCGCTCCGAGAAGCTCCTTGTACTGGTAGGGGACCTCGGGCAGCTCGTCGTAGACGGGATGGCGGACGGTCACGGAGGCGACTTCGCCGAGCAGGACGACCCCGCATTCGTCACGGAGGAAGGGGTCGCCGTCGCGCAAGGAGTGGACCCAGCCGGTGACGGCGGGGGCGGCGAGGGTCAGATCGTTGGGCAGGCCGCGCCAGACCATGGTGTTGAAGACGGAGAGCGGCAGCTTGACGCTGTGACGGTCGGGGCGGGTGAGGTTGAGGAAGGTACGGATCGACTGCTGGGGCAGGCGTACATCGGGATCCGCGGGCAGCGGAACGAGTGCGCCGGTGGCGAGGGACGGGGCGAAGAGGGGGAGCACGACCTCGTCCCACTGCCAGGGGTGCACCGGGAGGTAGAGGTAGCGGAGCGGGTCGAGGCCGCGGTCGCGCAGGGTCTGGTCGAAGGCGGCGCGGGTGACGGGGTCGAGTTCGGCCGAGTACAGGCGTGCGGCATCTTCGAGGCCGGCGGTGCCGCGGTAGTCGGCGAGGGAGGTGTGGGCGGCGAGCCACGGCAGCCGCTGCCGGGTGCGTGCCTCGGGGGCCCAGGCGGCGGTGTCGGCGGCGGACCATCCGATGCGGCCCTTGTTGAGGACGAGCCAGGGGTGGCCGGTCTGGTGCCCTTCCAGGGCGGCGTAGTCCAGGTCGGCGAGGACATCGGCGGTGAGCGCGTGGTGGTCGAGACGCGCGTCGGCGGCGAGGGTGGCGCTGAGCTCGCGGATCAGGTGGCCGAGGGTCGCGCCGTCGAGTCGCAGGAGGGCACGGGCGCGGATGAGGAAGGCGTACGGGTCCCCGAAGGCGATCGGGGGCTCCGGCGAGGGGGGCGGCGGGGTGAGCGTGATGGTGTCCGGTGTCACGTGCCAGCTGCCGTACGCGCGGCGGCGGGCGCGGAAGCCGAGGCTGCTGCCGTCGTCGAGGGTCAGGGTCCAGGCGTCACCCGCGGCCGCCGGAGCCGGGACGGGGCTGAGGATCTCCTCGTAAGCGAACTCGCCGAGCATCTTGGCAAGCAGTCGGCGGGCCGCGAAGTCCCAGGTCTGGCGGTTGAGTTCGGGTGGCGTGCAGGGGTGCTGGGGCGAGGCGGGCAAGGCCGGCTCGGCGGAGTCGGGCGCTGCGGGGAAATGAGGCACGGGACTCCTCGAGAATCGGGAACTTTGCTGCGCGACGCAGAGTTTTCGAAGGGAGAGGCGTTGAAGTGTTGTCGGTGACGATGCGGACGGCGGGGCGGCGATCAGAGGAGATTGCGCAGCACCCGCTCCCTGATCATCAAGGCCGCGCGCTTTTCGGAGAGGTCGATTTCCGCGGAGTAGCGGAAACCGGCGGTCAGGAAGGCTGATACGGAGGGGGTGTTGCGGATGTCCGGTTCGGCGATGACGCGCGTGCAACGAGGACGGTTGTCGAGGACGAGGTCGGCGACGGCGCGCAGCAGTGTGGTGCCCAGGCCCCGGCCGCGGTTCGTGCCGTCTCCGATGAGCAGGTGGATACCGGTGTCGTGGGGGCGCGCCGGGTAGTGGCGGGACAGCGGGTCGAGATCGGCCCGGTAGATCTCCCAGTAGCTCATCGGTGTGCCGTCGAGGAGGCCCAGGCAGGGGGTGCTGTGGCCGTCGCCGTCGAGCTGGGGCCGCAGGTGTGCGGCGGTGACGGCGGCGGGCCCGGCGAGCTCCCAGTAGGCGGCCACCTCGGGGTCGTTCATCCAGCCGGTGAGGAGCTCCAGGTCGCGGCCCGGCCGTACGGGTTCGAGCCTGAATGCTCCGGCCGGGGTGGCGACGGCCCCCCAGCCGGCCGGTGAGTCGAGGAGGTCCGCCTCGGCGAGCCTTGGCAACAGGTCGACAGTGAAACGCAGTTCGACGGTGTCGTCGGTGGCGGGACGGGCGGCCGAACTGATGGGGGTGTCGGTGGAGGGCATCGGGCTCTTCTCCGTGTCGGTGGGAGCGCGTCAGTCGTGGAGGGGGTTGGCGATGGTGACGTAGACGGACTGGGTGTCGACGGGGCCCACGAGCTCGTCGAGGCCGCCCAGGCGGGTGAGGAGATTCGCCTTGCAGCGAAGGGTGGGTGAGTCGAGCAGCTGCGCGGGGAGCGGGCCGAGGCGGGCGGCCTTGCCGAGGAACCGGCGGAACGCCGCGAGGAGTACGCGTTCGTCGGCGAGCCGCTGGGACCCGAAGGCACCGATGAGGCCGAGCACGTTGTTGATGCCGAGGTAGTAGGCGAAGCGTTCGTCGGTGACGGCGTCGGGGACGAAGGTGTCGCTGGCGCTGCCGATGCCGGGGAGTCGTTGCTCCAGTTCGGCGCGCCGGGATTCGCGGAAGTAGTAGCCCTGGTTGTCGCGGTAGCGGCCGCCGGTGGGCCAGCCGGCGGGGTCGAGGAGCACCAGGGTGTTCTGCT
Source organism: Streptomyces sp. NPDC003042 (assembly GCF_053591315.1). Lineage (NCBI taxonomy): Bacteria > Bacillati > Actinomycetota > Actinomycetes > Kitasatosporales > Streptomycetaceae > Streptomyces > Streptomyces sp. NPDC003042. Next base: position 25,818 of record NZ_JBSFTP010000003.1, on the reverse strand, counting down.
GGTGGGCTTCGAGGGCGATACCGGCGAGTTCGTCGAAGGCGAGGACCGGTAGGACGACGTGGTCGAGGTAGCGCAGGAACCACTCGGCGGCCACGGCGGAGGTGGTGCGTCCGGTGGTGACGGCGAGCCGGGAGACGGTGTCGGCGAGCCGGGAGCGCATGGTGCTGCGGCCCGGCCACGGGCGGGGGGCGGTGAGTGCGGCGATGCAGACGGCGTCGTCGGCGGAGCGGAAGGGGTTGTGGCGCAGCAGGACGTCGAATCCCTGGACGGGGGTGCCGTCCGGGGCGTCGACGGCGACCCAGGCGGGGTCGCGGACGATGTCGAAGCCGGGATGGACCGTCTGCCACTGCTCGGCGAGGCCGGTGCGGAGCAGCCGGTGCACCTCGACTCCGCGGTGGAGTTCCTTGCGGAGGTTCTCACGGCGGGAGTTGGTGATGCGCAGGCCCAGGGACAGCTTGAGCATCGCCGGGGCGCCGGGGCGGTGGACCGTACGGATGGAGGAGGTCGGATACCAGGGGGCTCCGTGCGGGCCCAGGTCGATCAGGAGTCCCGCGTCGCGGAGGGCGGCGACGGCGGGGCGTTGGAGGAGGTCGCGGGCCTGCCACGGGTGCAGGGGAAGGGCGGTGGTGCCGGAAGGCAGCGGCAGCGTGGGGGCGAGCCTGGCGAGGAGTTGGGCGGCGGAGACGGGTCGGCCTCGTTCGGTCCAGGCGGAGTCGGTGGCGAGGGCGTCGGGCGCGACCGCGAACCAGTGCAGGGGGAAGGAGCCGTGGAGTTCGGGTGAGTAGCGCTGCGCTTCGGCTTCGGAGAGGCCTTCACGGCTCTTCGGTGTCGGGTGCAGGGGGTGGCCGAGAAGGAGGGACTGTTCGGCGGTGAGGAAGCGGTCTTCGGCGACGGGGGTCGGCGGGATGGGGTGAGCGCGCCGGTCGGCGATGAACCAAGCGGTGCGGTGGACGGAGTCGGCGACCCGGCCGACGAGGTCGGCGCCGCCGCGGGCGTTGCCCTCGCGGGCGATCAGGGCGGCGAGGGTGACGGCGTCCACGGCGGGGGCTTGGGTGGGGGCGCCTTCGAGCCGGGCGGGGGCGAAGCGGTGCCAGCCGGCCGGGGACCAGTGGCGGACGGGGACGAGCAGGGCGGCTGCGGATGCGGGGAGGGGGATGCGGAGCAGGGTTCCGGCGGGCCCGTCGGGGCGGCCGACACCGCTCTCGCGGACCCAGCACCGCAGCAGGTTCTCCACCGTCGCGGCCTCGGCGGCGATGGCCGGGTCGGGGTGGTCCAGCAGGTCGGGCAGGGCCGCCGGTTCCGGCCCGACCGGCCCGGAACCGCCCACCCGGGGGCGGAGGGTCCCGTCCTTCTGCCGTGGCACGGCGGCCGCGGGCCACGGCTCCGGCCGGGGCGGGAACGACGGGGCGGCGGGCCCGGCCACCGACGCAGGTTCGGCCGCGTGGTGTCGGGGCTCGGTTCCCTCACCTCCCGCCTCCGGGGCAGGAGCGGGGTCGACGTCGGGCGCAGGCGTGGGCTCCACCGGGAGCGGGTCGGCGCGGCCGGCGGGTGGTGCGGGGGCGGGCGCCGTGTCAGCGAGCGGGGACTGCGCGGCGGCTTGCGGAGACGGCGGCCCGGCCTCGGCCGAGGCCGGGCCAGGATCCGACTGCGGGCGTTCGGCGTGGTCCGTCGCGCCGGCGTCGGCGGCCGAGGCAGGGCCGGAGCCCGGCTGCGGCTGGTCCGTCGCGCCGACTCCGGCGGCGGGGGCCGGCGGGGGCGCCGTGTCGGGAAGCGGGGGCTGGGGCGTGTCCGTAGGGCGGGGGGAGGCCGAGTGGTCGGGCATCTGGGGTCCTTCGCGTGCGGGTCAGTGGAGCCGGCGGACGGCGGCGGGGAGGGCGTCGGCCAGCCGGTCCAGGACAGCTGTGGCCTGCTCGTCGGTCAGGGTCAGCGGGGGCAGCAGCCGGACGACGCTGGAGTGGCGGCCACCGAGTTCGACGATCAGGCCGCGGTCCAGGCACTCCTGGCGGACGGCGGCGGCGAAGTCGGGGGCGGCGCAGCCGGTTTCCGGGTCCACGAGTTCGACGCCGATCATCAGGCCCCGGCCCCGGACGTCTCCGACGCGGGGTTGGTCGGCGGCCAGACCGTGGAGGGCCGCCAGCATCCGCCCGCCGAGGACGGCCGCGCGCTCGGCGAGGTTGTTGCGGCGGACGTAGGCCAGGGTGGCGGTGCCCGCGGCCATGGCGAGCTGGTTGCCACGGAAGGTTCCCGCATGGGCGCCGGGGGCCCAGACGTCCAGTTCGGCGCGGTACACGATCACGGCGAGCGGCAGGCTGCCGCCGATGGCCTTCGACAGGACCATGACGTCCGGGACCACCCCGGCGTGGTCGACGCCCCAGAAGGCGCCGGTGCGGCCCACCCCCGTCTGGACCTCGTCCGCGATGAGCGGGATCCCCCGGGCGGCGGTGATCTCCCGCATGCGCCGCAGCCAGCCGTCAGGAGCCGGGAGGACCCCGCCCTCTCCCTGGACGGGTTCGACGATCATGCCGGCGGGCGTGGAGACCCCGCCCTTGGGGTCGTCCAGCAGGTTTTCCGTCCAGCGGGCGGCGAGTTCGGCCCCTTCCCGGCCGCCGACGCCGAACGGGCAGCGGAAGTCCTGCGGGTACGGCAGCCGGGTCACGCGTACGTCGGTGGCGCCGCCCGAGGCGTCCAGGGCTCCGGCGGTCATACCGTGGTAGGCCCCGGTGAAGGCGAGCAGCCCGGCGCGCCCGGTGGCGGTGCGGACCAGTTTCAGCGCGGCCTCGACGGCGTCCGTCCCGGCGGGCCCGCAGAACTGGATGCGGGCGTCGGCGGCCAGCCCGGCGGGCAGGTTCGCGAACAGCTCGGTGGTGAAGGCGTCTTTGACGGGGGTGGCCAGGTCGAGGACGTGCAGCGGGGCCCCCGAGTCGAGGACTCCCCGGATGGCTTCGAGGACGACCGGATGGTTGTGTCCGAGGGCGAGGGTGCCGGCGCCGGAGAGGCAGTCGAGGTAGCGCCGCCCGTCCGCCCCCTCGATGGTCAGCCCCCGGGCGCGCACCGGAACGATGGGCAGCGAGCGAGCGTACGTACGGGCGGCGGACTCCCGTAGCGCCTGCCTGCGCAGGATGCCCTCGGCCGCGACGGGTCCCCTGCCTCCCTGCTGCGGAATCGGCGCCGCGGTTGCGGCCGGCTCGGTCAAGGCCACGTCTGTCGGTCCTCCCGCGCGGATTTCTCTTCCGGACTGCGTCTCGAACATGGACGCTGCTGCCCCGTCCCCCGTACGTACCAACGACGGTGACGGCACCGGATCACGGGTCGGCCGAAGATCCTTGTCCGAGAGGGCCGAAGGGCAGGAACCGTGGACCCGGGCACCGCCGTCCTCAACGGCGGCGGCATAGTGGGGTGCTGCACTCCACCCCGAGCAACACCCGCACCACCCGCACCACCCGCGTCAACACCGCAGCGACACCACACCAACGCCTCGAATCACCAGGGGGACTTACGACATGCGACCGAACCGACCGGTCACCGCGATTCTGTGCGCGGCCGCGCTCGCGCTGACCGCCACGGCGTGCGGACCCGGCGACGGTGAGGCCGGCGGCGACGCCAAGCCGACCGTGGCCGTGAGCCTTCCGACCGGCGCCGCCGGCGAGATCAAGATCCCGGACGAGCTCAAGGCCAAGCTCAAGGAGCACGGCTTCGACCTGGAGAAGTGGAAGGGGGGTGCGTGGAAGAACTGGAAGCAGGAGGACTGGCTCCGCGAGGCGGGCGACTACATCAACCCGATCATCGAGGGCCTTTGGGACCCGGACCGGATGCGTGACGCGGAGCAGCCGCAGCGCCCGGTCGTCGACCCGGACACCGGCAAGGACCAGGGCGTCACCGATCCCACCCCGGCGCCCGTGACGGCCAAGGCGGCGACCGCGCCCTACCACTCGAGCGTTCCGGCGTCCGGCAAGGTCTTCTTCGACGGACCCGAGGGCTCGATGGTCTGCTCGGCGACCGTGGTGAAGGACCCCGCGCACCCGGGCAAGTCCAACATGGTCTGGACGGCCGGCCACTGCGTGCACGCGGGCAAGTCCGGCGGCTGGTACCGCAACATCGCCTTCGTCCCCTCCTACAACAACGCCGGCAAGCCGGCGGCCGCGCTCAAGGGCGCGCCGCGCGAGCAGGTGGCCCCGTACGGCGTGTGGTGGAGCGACTGGGCTCAGACCTCGGACCAGTGGATCGCGACGGGCGGCCCGACCGGCGGCGCGGGCGCTCCATACGACTTCGCGGTGCTGCACGTGACCCCGGAGAAGGGCAGCGGCAAGTCGCTGGAGGAGACGGTCGGTACGGCGCTCCCGGTGGAGTTCGCGGCTCCGGCGGTGCCGAAGGTCGCGAGCATCACGGCGACGGGTTACCCGGCGGCGGCTCCCTTCGACGGCCAGAAGGCGTTCCAGTGCACGGACAAGGCCGGCCGTCTGTCGCTGAACGCGGCCGACCCGGTGATGTACCGCATCGGCTGCACGATGACCGGCGGCTCCTCCGGTGGCGGCTGGGTCGCGGCGGGCGCCGACGGCAAGCCGGCGCTGGTGTCGAACACCTCGATCGGCCCGGCCAAGGCGGGCTGGCTCGCCGGACCGCGGCTCGGCCCGGAGGCCAAGGGCATCTTCGACGCCGTGAGCGGCAAGTACAAGTAGGGCGGTCCTGAGGGCGCGCGAGCGCGCCGAGGACCGTCGCCGAGGACGTACGAGGAAGGGCCCCCCGCGATCGCGGGGGGCCCTTCCTCGTACGTGGTCTGCCGTGTGCCTACCGCTTGGCGGGCACGTACGGCGCCAGGTCCGCCGCCAGTTCCTGGTGGACCCGGGCCTTGAGCAGGGTGCCCTCCGGGGTGTGCTCCTCGGAGATGACCTCGCCCTCGGCGTGCGCCTTGGCGATGAGCGAGCCGCGGGTGTACGGCACCAGGGCCTCCACCTCGACCTCGGGCCGCGGCAGCTCGGTGTCGATGAGCGCGAGGAGTTCCTCGATGCCCAGCCCGGTGCGGGCCGAGACGGCGATGGAGTGCCGCTCGATGCGCAACAGCCGCTGCAGTACGAGCGGATCCGCCGCGTCCGCCTTGTTGATCACGACGATCTCGGGCACGTCCACCGCGCCGACCTCGCGGATCACCTCGCGCACCGCCGCCAGCTGCTCCTCCGGCGCCGGGTGCGAGCCGTCCACGATGTGCAGGATGAGGTCGGAGTCGCCGACCTCCTCCATCGTGGAGCGGAACGCCTCGACGAGGTGGTGGGGCAGGTGCCGGACGAAGCCGACCGTGTCGGCCAGGGTGTACACCCGGCCGGACGGGGTCTCAGCGCGGCGGACGGTCGGGTCGAGGGTGGCGAACAGCGAGTTCTCCACCAGGACGCCCGCGCCCGTGAGGCGGTTGAGCAGCGAGGACTTGCCCGCGTTGGTGTAGCCGGCGATGGCGACCGAGGGCACCTTGTTGCGGCGTCGTTCCTGCCGCTTGATGTCGCGGCCGGTCTTCATGTCCGCGATCTCCCGGCGCATCTTCGCCATCTTCTCGCGGATGCGGCGCCGGTCGGTCTCGATCTTGGTCTCACCGGGGCCTCGCGTGGCCATGCCGCCACCGCCGCCGCCACCCATCTGCCGGGACAGCGAGGCACCCCAGCCGCGCAGGCGCGGCAGCATGTACTGCATCTGTGCGAGCGCGACCTGAGCCTTGCCCTCTCGGGACTTGGCGTGCTGGGCGAAGATGTCGAGGATGAGGGCGGTCCGGTCGACGACCTTGACCTTGACGACGTCCTCGAGGGCGATGAGCTGGCCGGGGCTGAGCTCGCCGTCGCAGACGACGGTGTCGGCGCCGCTCTCCAGAACGATGTCGCGCAGTTCGCGGGCCTTGCCGGAACCGATGAAGGTCGCCGGGTCGGGCTTGTCGCGACGCTGCATCACACCGTCGAGTACGAGGGCACCTGCCGTCTCGGCGAGGGCGGCGAGCTCCGCGAGGGAGTTCTCGGCGTCGTTCACCGTGCCGGAGGTCCAGACACCGACGAGTACGACGCGCTCCAGGCGGAGCTGCCGGTACTCGACCTCGGTGACGTCTTCGAGTTCGGTGGAGAGACCGGCCACGCGGCGAAGGGCCGCGCGCTCGGAGCGGTCGAGCTGGTCGCCGTCCCGGTCTCCGTCGATCTCGTGGCTCCAGGCGACGTCCTCTTCCATCAGGGCATCGGCCCGAAGGCTCTCGGTGAAGCTCTGCGAGTCGCGCACGTTCTGCGCGTCACGCGGGTCCTGGGAAGGGGAAGAAGAGGAGGTCATTGGATCCTTACGTCGATTCGAATGCGTGAGCGGCCAAAGGTACCGCCGCGTGTCACATCACACTGTCAGGTGTAACGCGTCACCCCGTGCGGTGATTCCCCGAACGGCCTTGTCGATGGTGACATGCCCGTTCCCCGCCCGTCATACCGTTTTCCCGACCGGCTTCCCGGCCGGCTTCACGGCTGCGACCTTGCCGCCCCACTCCGGGTGCCCCGGCATCGGCGGGGTCGTGCTGCCGTAGAGCCACGGCTCCAGGAAGGGCCCGAGGTCCCGTCCGGCCTCCTGGGAGGCCAGCCGTACGAAGTCCGCCGTGCCGGCGACCGAGTCCCGGTGCTCCGCGACCCACCGCCGCTGGACGCGGTCGAAGGCCGCGGCGCCGATCTCCTGCCGCAGCGCGTAGAGGATCAGCGCGGCCCCGTCGTAGACCACCGGCCTGAACAGCCCGATCTTCTCGCCCGGAGCCGCCGCCTTGGGCGCTGCCGGGGGTCCGCCCGCCGCCCGCCACTGGTCGGAGCGCTGGTAGGCCTCGCGCATGCGCCGCTCCAGGGGGTACTTCCCGAGCCCGTCCGCGTACAGCGCCTCGTACCAGGTCGCGTGTCCTTCGCTGAGCCACAGGTCGGACCAGCTCCGCGGGGTCACGCTGTCGCCGAACCACTGGTGGGCGAGCTCGTGGACCATGACGGCCTCCACGTACCACTCGGGGTAGCCCTCCCCCGTGAACAGGCCGTGCTCGAAGAGCGAGAGGGTCTGCGTCTCCAGCTCGAAGCCCGTTTTGGCGCGCGCGATGAGCACCCCGTAGTTCTCGAAGGGGTAGCGGCCGACCCGCTGCTCCATCCACTCGATGTGCCCGGCGGTCTTCTTCAGCCAGGGCTCCAGCCGCTCCCGGTCCGCGGCGGGCACCACGTCGCGCAGCGGCAGGCCGTGCGGCCCGGTGCGGTGGACAACGGCGGAGCGGCCGACCGAGACCTGGGCCAGCTCGGTGGCCATCGGGTGCAGGGTCCGGTACGTCCACCGCGTCGCCCCTCCGGCCAGGCCGGCGGGGAGGGCGCTCGGCACGCCGTTGGTGACGGCCGTGAATCCGGCCGGGGCGGTGATCCTGAAGGTGAAGAACGCCTTGTCGGCGGGGTGGTCGTTGCAGGGGAAGACGCGGTGGGCGGCGTCGGCCTGGTTGGCCATGGCCAGGCCGTCCTCGGTGGTCACCCAGCCGCCGTCGCCGCGGCCGCGCGGATCGCTGGTGTGTCGCACTGTGATGTGCAACGGCATGCTCGCCGCCACCGGGCGCGCGGGAGTCAGGACCAGATCCTCCCCGGCGCTCTCGACGCGCGCGGGCTGCCCGTTGACCTCGGCGGAGGCCACCGTCCCGTGGGTGAAGTCCAGATTGATCCGCTCCAGCCGCTCCATACTGCGGGCCTGGATGACGGTGACCGCGTCGAGCGGGCTGCGGTTGTCCTTGTACGTGAAGGACAGGTCGTACGCGAGGACGTCGTACCCGGGATTGCCGAGGTCCGGGAACAACCGGTCGCCGATGCCCAGCGGCTCCGGCGGGGGCAGCACGGCGGCGACGAGGGTCAGTGAGGCCGCGGCCAGCAGGGCGGCGCGCAGGCGCGGGGAGGTGAGCTGCATCCACCACCGCTTACCAGCGCCTGCCTCCCGCTCGCGCGCGGCGCGCGACGAGGCCACCCGAACGAGGTGCTCGGACCAGGGGGACAGCCTCCACCCCCGGCCGGACGAGTGAGTCCGAAGTCCTGGTCAGTGGTCGTGGGCACTAGACCCGGCTGACGTCGTACACGCCCGGCACGTCCCGCATCGCCCGCATCAGGGCCGGCAGCCCCGTCGCGTCGGGCAGCTGAAGCGTGTAGCTGTGCCGGACGCGCTGCTCGACCGGCGGCTCCACGGTGGCGGAGACCACCTCGACGCCCTCCCGCGCGATCGCCTCGGTCAGGTCGGCCAGCAGATGCGGGCGCCCGAACGATTCGGCGAGCAATGTCACCCTGCAATCTGCCGTGGCGCGCCAGTGCACGGCGACCGAGGTACGGCCCACCGATCGCATCTGGGCCACGGCCGGACAGTGGACGCGGTGCACGGTGACGACCCCGCCCCGTACGACGAACCCGGCGACGGCGTCCGGCGGCACGGGCGTGCAGCAGCCGGCGAGCCGCACGGTGGCGTCCGGCAGATCGGTGACGGCATTGCCCCCGCCGCCCCGCGCCCCGACCACGGACAGCGGCGCACGGGGCGCCGCGGTGGCCGGCCCCGCCCCGTCCGGGTGGGCTTGGAGCCAGCTGCTGATGGCGATCCGGGCGGCCGGGGTCCGCGCGTGCTCCAGCCAGTCGGCGGCCGGCCCCGAGGAGGCGTCGTGCGCGAGCAGCAGCTGCACGGTGTCCCCGTCGGAGAGCGGGGACGAGAGCGAGGTGAGGCGCCCGTTGACGCGGGCGCCGATACAGCCGTGGGCCGCCTCGCCGTGCTGCGCGTAGGCGGCGTCGATACAGCTGGCCCCGGCCGGGAGGCTGATGGTGCCGGAGGCGCCGCCGTCCTCGCGGAACACGGTGATCTCCCGGTCCTCGGCCAGCTCGGCTCGCAGGACGGTCCAGAAGGTGTCGGGGTCGGGCGCGGACTGCTGCCAGTCGAGCAGCCGGGACAGCCAGCCGGGCCGGGTGGGGTCCACCCGCTCCTCGTCGCTGTCGGCGCTGTCCCCGGCCCCTGCCCCCGCCCCCGTCCCAGTGGTGTACGGATTGCCGAGCGCGACGACCCCGGCCTCCGCCACCCGGTGCATCTGACGCGTCCGGACGATGACTTCGGCGACGTACCCCTCAGGGGTGGCGACGGCGGTGTGCAGCGATTGGTAGAGGTTGAACTTGGGGGCGGCGATGAAGTCCTTGAACTCCGAGATGACCGGCGTGAAGCAGGTGTGCAGCTCGCCGAGCACCCCGTAGCAGTCGGCGTTCTCCGCGACGAGGACGAGGATGCGGCCGAAGTCGGAGCCGCGCAGCTCGCCGCGCCCCAGGGCGATCCGGTGGACGGAGACGAAGTGCCGTGGCCGTACCTGCACTTCGGCGGCGATGCCGGAGTCGCGCAGGACGGCGCGTACGGAGTCGGCGATGGCGGGGAGGGGGTCGTTCTCCGCGTGGGCGGCGATGAGCGCGCGCGTGTGCTCGTACTCCTCGGGGTGCAGGATCGCGAAGACGAGGTCTTCCAGCTCGGTCTTCAGGGCCTGTACGCCGAGCCGTTCGGCGAGCGGGATCAGGACATCGCGGGTGACCTTGGCGATGCGGGCCTGTTTCTCGGGGCGCATGACGCCGAGGGTGCGCATGTTGTGCAGCCGGTCGGCGAGTTTGATGGACATCACGCGGACGTCGTTGCCGGTGGCGACGAGCATCTTGCGGAAGGTCTCGGGCTCGGCCGCGGCGCCGTAGTCGATCTTCTCGACCTTGGTGACTCCGTCGACGATGAAGCAGACTTCTTCGCCGAACTCCTCGCGGACCTGATCGAGGGTCACCTCCGTGTCCTCGACGGTGTCGTGGAGCAGAGATGCCGTCAGAGTGGTGGTCTCGGCGCCCAGTTCGGCGAGGATCAGGGTCACGGCGAGCGGGTGGGTGATGTACGGCTCGCCGCTCTTGCGCATCTGGCCGCGGTGCGAGGTCTCCGCGAGGAGGTAGGCCCGCCGCAGGATGGACAGGTCGGCGTCCGGATGGTGGGCGCGGTGCGCTTCTGCTACGTGTCCGATGGCGTCCGGGAGCCGGTCGCGGGACGTGGGCCCCAGCAGGGCCGCCCGCCCGAGCCGCCGCAGATCGAGCCGGGTCCGGGCCCGTCTGCGCAGCTCAGGGCGCACTTCGGCATGGGCTTCGGGGTTCGTGGCCTCTGCACTCATGGGCACCTCCGGCGGCTTCGACCGGCGGTGGCGGGCATACGGTGAGCCCTCAGGGCCGGTGCCTGATGTTACCGACCCCACCACGTGGCGCAGTCCGCCTCTCGCACAGCGTGAAACGGATCACCCATGAGAGGGAATCTTCAGGCGAAAGCCGTTTCGGTGAGCCAGGTGGGCTCGAATGTGCCTGTGGCCACGATCACGGCCGGTCCGGTCATGTCGATCCGGCCGTCCGGGTGTTCGGTGATGACCAGGGTTCCGCCGGGCAGGTCGACGGTGTACGTGACCGGCTCGCCGGTCACGGCCGGGTCAGCGCCGTCGCGGCGGATGGCGGCCACGGCGACGGCGCAGGCGCCGGTGCCGCAGGAGCGCGTCTCGCCGGAGCCGCGTTCGTGGACGCGCATGGCGACGTGCCGGGGGCCGCGGTCGACGACGAACTCGACATTGACCCCCGTCGGGTAGGCGGAGGCGGGGCTGAACGGCGGGGGGCTCAGCAGGTCGCCTGCCTGGTCGAGGCTTTCAACGAACGCCACCGCGTGCGGGTTCCCCATGTTCACGTTCCGCGCGGGCCAGGTGTGCTCGCCGACGGAGACGGTGACCTCCCCCTCGGGGAGTGCGGCGCGGCCCATGGAGACGGTGACGTTTCCCGCTTTGTCGAGGTGGACCCGCTTGACGCCGCCGCGGGTGGCGACGGCGAGGTCGCCGGGCTCGACATGGCCGGCGTACTGGAGGTAGCGCGCGAAGACGCGCACGCCGTTGCCGCACATTTCGGCGATGGAGCCGTCGCTGTTGCGGTAGTCCATGAACCACTCGGCCTCGTCGGCCAGGTGCGCCGCCTCGGGGTGGGCGGCGGACCGCACCGCGTGCAGCACGCCGTCGGCCCCGATGCCGGCCCGCCGGTCGCACAGTACGGCGACGGCGGACGCGGGCAGGTCGATGGCGTTGTCCGGGTCCGGGACGATCACGAAGTCGTTCTCGGTCCCGTGACCCTTGAGGAAGGAGAGGGCGGTGTGCGTCACGCGCCCATGGTACCGAGCGGGCGCCGGCGGCGACCGGCGGGATCGGAACCGCGTAGGCCTGCGACGGGGGGCTTCAGCGGAGCCGCGCCACCCGGTACACCGCGAGCGCTACGACGACCAGCGCGACCAGCGCGTACAGCCCGGCGATCCGCCAGTCGGGGCGGCGGCCGCTCCCGCGCGGCGGGAGACCGGGCCAGGAGTAGCCCACGCGCCGGGCGGCCATCATGCCCCAGCCGCCCGCGCAGGAGCTGATGAGGAAGCCGAGCATGGCGACCACGGCTCCACCGTCGCCGAACTCGAAGGCGAGCGGGAAGGCGAACATCAGGGACCCGGCGGCGGCCAGCATCACGATGGGGGCGATCTGCCAGATGCGCAGGCGGCGCTGGGGGCGCAGCTCGACCTCGAACTCGGGACCCGTGGCGGCCTCGGCGCCGGTCTCCGGCGTGTCGGGGCCGTCGGGGGTCAGCCGCGCGGGGTCGGCGGGCAGCCCGAGTCCGTCGGGGCCGTCCGGCACACCCGGCGCGTCCGCTCCGGCGGGCTCACCAGGCCGGACCGGCCCGCTGTGAAGCATCGGGTCCGCTTCCTGCCTGGTGTCGTCCCGCCCGGTGTCACGAGGGCCGGCCTCCATAGCCACGCGCCCTCCCCACTCGGACTTCGTACGCCACTGTTCAGAAGTTTGATGATGGCACGGACCCGGGCTCCGGGCGGGCGCACGGGGCGTCCCGATGCCATCACGTGATCAGGCTGTAACCGCTCGTTCGACCAACGACTGCGCAAGTCCCGGGAGTTCCGCACGGTCGGCGGCTGCTCCGCTGAGCCAGTGGACGCGGGGGTCACGGCGGAACCACGAGTCCTGCCGACGGGCGAACCGCTTGGTCGCGCGCACCGTCTCGGCCCTGGCCTCCTCCTCGGTGCACTCCCCGGCGAGCGCGGCCAGTACCTGCTGGTAACCGAGCGCGCGGGAAGCGGTGACGCCGTCACGCAACCCCTGGGCCTCCAGGGTGCGGACCTCGTCCACCAGCCCGGCCTCCCACATGCGGTCCACCCGCAGCGCGATCCGCTCGTCGAGTTCGGGCCTGCCCACGTCGACGCCGATCTGGACGGTGTCGTAGACGGACTCGTGGCCGGGCAGGTTGGCGGTGAAGGGCCGTCCGGTGATCTCGATGACCTCCAGCGCCCGGACGATGCGGCGGCCGTTGCTGGGCAGGATCGCGGCGGCGGCTGCCGGGTCGGCGGCGGCGAGACGGGCGTGGAGGGCGCCGGGGCCGCGCAGGGTGACCTCCTCCTCCAGCCGGGCCCGCACCTCGGGATCGGTGCCGGGGAACTCCATGGCATCCAGGGCGCCGCGGACGTACAGGCCGGATCCGCCGACGAGGACGGGGGTGCGGCCCTCGGCGAGCAACTTGTCGATCTCGGCGCGGGCGAGGCGCTGGTACTCGGCGACGCTGGCGGTCTCGGTGACGTCCCAGACGTCGAGGAGGTGGTGCGGGACGCCGCCGCGTTCCTCGGGCGTCAGTTTGGCGGTGCCGATGTCCATCCCCCGGTACAGCTGCATGGAGTCCGCGTTGACGACTTCGCCGTCGAAATGGCGGGCCAGGGCTACGCCCAAGTCGGACTTTCCGGCCGCGGTGGGACCGACGACGGCGATGACCCGCGGGGCGGGGGCTGGATTCCTCACTGACACAGTCTCGCAAACCCCACGGCATGTACCCGATCGAGTTACGTGACGGGGTGGGGGCGGGGTCGTTGCCTTCAAGAGGTTCCGGCCCGGCGTACGCCTGGCGTGCACCTGGTGGAGGCCGGTCCGGCCAAGGCGGAACTTCACTCGCACGAGTAACGTTATGGGAGTTGGACATGGGCGTTTTTGATCGGTTTTTTGGCCGTAAGGACGAGGTAGCGACCGAGACGACGGTCGCGGCCGAGGCCGCCCCGGCGGAGACGCTGGAGGCGCAGACCGATTCGGCCCCACAGGCCGAGGAGGCCGAGGCGGCGGCCGGGACTCCGACGGCGGAAGCCGTGGAGATCCCGAAGCAGCAGTCGGCGGAGGTCGTCGCGGACAGCGAGGCCGGCGAGGGCGCCCGTACGTAGGAGCCATTCCCGATGGAAGGTGACCCATGGGCCTGCTGGACACTCTGAAGGCCAAGCTCGCTCCGGCGAAGGACAAAGTCGGAGACCTCGCGCAGCAGCACGAGGGCAAGATCCGCGAAGGTCTGGACAAGGTGGCCAAGGTCGCGGACTCCAAGACCAAGGGCAAGTACAGCGGCCGGATCACGAGCGGTGCGGGCAAGGCGAAGGACGCCCTGGGCAAGATCGCGCACAAGGACACTCCCGGCGGGCCGACGCCGCCGGCGGCCTGACACGGTCCCGGAAGGGGGCGTGGGATCAGCCGATCCCACGTCCCCTTTCTCGTGTCCGGCGCTCGCGTCCGGCGCTCGTCGGTGCCGGGTGCTCCGTGTCAGGACCAGGCGGCCACGAAGTATCCGACCCCGTACGGGGCGTCCTCGTACAGCAGCCGTCCGTCGAGGCCCGCGCTCCCGGCGGCGCCGGCGAGGACCCGCCAGGGGGCGCGCCCGGCGGCCTGGAGTTCGTGTGCGAGCCGGTCGTCCAGCGCCGCGAGCGCGGCCGTGTCGGCGCTCCCCAGAGCGCGGGCGACGGACGCGTCGAAGGCGGCGGCCCGCTCGTCGAAGTAGCCGGGGGCCTTGACGCTCCGGCAGGCGCTGCCGTCACCCATCACGAGCAGCGCGACCCGGTCGGCGCGACCCGCGAGCTCCTCCCCGGTGGCTCGGCACAGGTCCGGTTCGAGATCCACGGCGACGGCCAGGCCCTCGACCGGTGCGGCGGACCAGCCCACCCGGGCCAGCAGCCAGGCCGCCACGGCGAGGGAGGACGGCAGCCGGGGGCCATCGGCCTCACCGGAGCCCAGGCGTACGGAGAGGTCCACGCCGAATCCGGCGAAGGAGCCCGCCGCACCCTGCGGATACACCGCGCCGTCCTCGGCCGGTCCGACGACGACCAGCAGGTCGGGCCGGGACGCGGCGAGCACGGCCAGGGCGTCGGAGCAGGCGGTTCGGGCGTCCCGCAGTTCATCGGCGGCCCCGGCCGCGACCTGCGGCACGAGCAGCGGCGGACACGGACACACGGCGGCGGATACGAGCATGATCCGCAGCCTAACGCGGTCCCGGGCGGGCGGGGCCGGGCGGCCGGTCCCGGGCGGGCACCGCCCCGTTCGACCCCCGGCCCGCCGGGGATCCGGGGATCAGCCCTGGGGGGCCGCGCAGCCCGAGGTGGCGACCGGCAGCGGGGCCGGGACGCCCAGGGTGGGGATGCCGAGCAGTACGCCCGCAGGCTGGGCCGGGGCGGCGTTGCGCTTCTCCCAGGCGTCGCCGGCGCGGGTGCGGCGTACGGTCAGGGTCGGGCCCTCGGCCAGCAGGTGGTGCGGGGCGGCGTAGGTGATGTCCACAGTGACCACGTCGCCGGGGCGGACCTCCGCCTCCGGCTTGGTGAAGTGGACCAGGCGGTTGTCGGGGGCGCGGCCGGACAGGCGCAGGGTGGCGCCGTCCTTGCGGCCCTCGCCCTCCGCGACCATGACCTCCAGGGTGCGGCCGACCTGCTTCTTGTTCTCCTCCCAGGAGATCTCCTCCTGGAGGGCGACCAGGCGCATGTAGCGCTCCTGGACGACTTCCTTGGGGATCTGCCCGTCCATCTCGGCGGCCGGGGTACCGGGGCGCTTGGAGTACTGGAAGGTGAAGGCGTTGGCGAAGCGGGCCTCACGCACGGTGTGCATCGTCTGCTGGAAGTCCTCCTCCGTCTCACCGGGGAAGCCCACGATGATGTCGGTGGAGATCGCGGCGTGCGGGATCGCGGCGCGGACCTTCTCGATGATGCCGAGGAAACGCTCCTGCCGGTACGAGCGGCGCATCGCCTTGAGGATCGGGTCGGAGCCGGATTGCAGTGGCATGTGAAGTTGCGGCATCACATTTGGCGTCTCGGCCATGGCCGCGATCACGTCATCGGTGAAATCGCGCGGGTGCGGCGAGGTGAAGCGGACCCGCTCCAGACCCTCGATCTGCCCGCAGGCGCGCAGCAGCTTGCTGAACGCCTCGCGGTCGCCCAGGTCGGAGCCGTACGCGTTCACGTTCTGGCCGAGCAGCGTGATCTCCGAGACGCCCTCCGCGACCAGGGCCTCCACCTCGGCGAGGATGTCGCCGGGACGGCGGTCCTCCTCCTTGCCGCGCAGCGCCGGAACGATGCAGAAGGTGCAGGTGTTGTTGCAGCCGACGGAGATCGAGACCCAGGCGGCGTACGCGGACTCGCGGCGGGTCGGAAGCGTGGAGGGGAAGGCCTCCAGCGACTCGGCGATCTCGATCTGAGCCTCCTGCTGGACGCGGGCGCGCTCCAGCAGCACGGGCAGCTTGCCGATGTTGTGCGTGCCGAAGACGACGTCGACCCAGGGAGCCCGCTTGACGATCGTGTCGCGGTCCTTCTGCGCGAGGCAGCCGCCGACGGCGATCTGCATGCCCGGGCGCTTGGTCTTCATCGGGGCGAGCCGCCCGAGGTTGCCGTACAGCTTGTTGTCGGCGTTCTCGCGGACGGCGCAGGTGTTGAACACGACGACGTCGGCGTCACCGTCCGAGCCTTCGGGCGCACGCGTGTAGCCCGCGCCCTCCAGCAGACCGGAGAGCCGCTCGGAGTCGTGCACGTTCATCTGGCACCCGTAGGTGCGCACCTCGTACGTTTTCACAGTCGCCTCGCCCTCAACACTCACCCGACAAGGGTAAGGCCCCGCGCCGGGCCGCCGGTGCCGTCGCCCGTTCGTGACAGGACGGCGGGCGGGGTGGCAGGATCGCCGCCATGCCCCTCGCACCTCCCCACCTCAGCAGGCGCCACCTCCTGCGGGGGCTGGTCGCCGTACTGGCCGTCCTCGCGGCGCTGGTGTGGTGGCTGAGGCCCTTCGGGGAGCCGGAGCTGAAGGGCGATCTCACCTTCAGCACGGGCGTCCGCACCGGCGTCTACCACCGCTACGGGCAGCTGCTGGAGCAGGCGCTCGCGCGCGACATGCCCGGCGTGCGGGTCCGGCTGGAGACCAGTGAGGGCTCGCAGCAGAACCTCCAGCGGGTGGCCGACGGCGAGGCCGACTTCACGGTGGCGACGGCGGACGCGGTCGCCGAGTACCGCATCGACGGGAAGCCCGGTGCGACGCGGCTGCGCGGGTGTGCGCGCCTCTACGACGACTACGTGCAGCTGGTGGTGCCCGCCGGGTCCCCGGTGCAGTCGGCGCGGGACCTGCGCGGCAAACGCGTCGCGGTCGGCCAGAACGGCTCCGGCGTGCGGCTGATCTCCGAGCGGCTGCTGACGGCGGCCAAGCTGAACCCGGCGCGCGACATCACCCCGGTGGCGATCGGCATCGACACCATGCCGGCCGAGCTGGAGGCGGGACGGATCGACGCCTTCTTCTGGTCGGGCGGGCTGCCGACGAACGCGGTGCGGGAGCTGTCGGAGCGGTTCGAGATCCGCCTCGTGCAGCTGGGTGACCTGGTGGAGCCGCTCCAGGCCGGCGGGAGTCCGGCGCGGTACTACCGGGCGGCGGTGATGCCGCAGGACGCGTACGCGCGGGCCCGCAACACCTCGGCGGTGGCGACGGTGGCGGTGCCGAACCTGCTGGTGACGCGGGAGGACACCGGGGCGGAGCTGACGGAGCGGTTCACGCGGACGGTGATCCTCAGCCGGGACCGGATCGGGCACGAGGTGCACGCGGCGCAGCTGGTGGACCTGCGGACGGCGATCTACACCGACCCCTTGCCCCTGCACGAAGGGGCCCGGCGGTACTACCGGTCGGTCAAGCCGTAGGGGCTTGACCGGGGAGCAGCATCATCGCGGCGGCGGCCGCGCCGATCAGTCCCGCGTGGGTGCCGAGGGTGGCGGGGACCACCTGGAGGTCCTGGACGAAGGACAGGGTGGCGTACGAGGCCAGGTGCCGCCGGATCGGCTCGAAGAGGGTGTCCCCCGAGGCGGCGACGCCGCCGCCGATGACCGCGATGTCGGTCTCGACGAGCGTGGCGGTGGCCGCGATGGCGGCGGCGAGGGCGCGGCCCGCGCGGTCGAAGGCGGCCAGCGCGACCGGGTCGCCCTTCGCGGCGGAGGCGGCGACGCCCGCGGCCGAGGGGTCGGGGCCGGTCCAGCCCTGGGCGCGGGCCCAGCGGGCGATGGCGGTGCCCGAGGCGAGGGACTCGACGCAGCCTCGGCCGCCGCAGACGCACGGTTCGCCGTCGAAGGCGACGCTGATGTGGCCGATGTGACCCGCGTTGCCGGTGGGGCCCGGGTGGAGCCGGTTGTCCAGGATCAGGCCGCCGCCGACGCCGGTGGAGACCACCATGCACAGCGCGTTCGCGTGGCCGCGGGCCGCGCCGAGCCAGTGTTCCGCCGCCGTCATCGCCACGCCGTCGCCCGCCAGGACGGTGGGGATGCGGGCGCCGCGGGCGCTGAGTTCGGCGGCGACGCGGGCCTGGACGGGGAAGTCGCGCCAGGCCGCGATGTTGACCGGGCTCACCGTGCCCCGCGAGGTGTCCACGGGGCCCGCGCTGCCGATGCCGCAGCGGACGGCCTGCGGCCACAAGGGCGCTTCGGACAGCTCCGCGACGACCTCGCCGACCGCCGCCATCACCGCGTCCGCGTCCGTCCCGCGCGGGGTCGGACGGCGGGTCGTGGCGGTCATCGTGCCGTCGGGGTGGACCAGCGCGCCGGCGATCTTCGTGCCGCCGATGTCGATCGCCACGGTCGGGCCGGTGACCGCGGCGACGGTGCGCGGCACGGGGAAGGCTGAGGTGGGACTCGTCACGGTGGCGCTCCTGGCAGGGGTCGGATTTCAGTATGCGGCCGACGGCGGAGCCGTACTCTCGCGGGGTTCCAGCCGGGGCAGTTCGCTCTCCCGGGCCCGCGGCGGGCCTCCGGCGAGGACGGCGAGGAGCTCCTCGGCGGCGAGCCGGCCGAATCCGGCGGTGTCACGGACCAGGGCGGTCAGCCGGGGGTGGGTGACCCGGCACAGGGCCGAGTCGTCCCAGGCCACGACGGACAGCCGGGCCGGTACGGGGATGCCCAGCTCGGCGGCGACCGCGCTGCCCGCCACCGCCATCACGTCGTTGTCGTAGACGAGCGCGGTGGGCGGCTCGGGCTCGGCGAGGACCCGGCGGGTGGCCGCCGCGCCCTCGGTGTCGGAGTAGTCGGTGGGCACCGAGCGCACCTGGGCGGGGTCGAGGCCGAGCCGCGCCGCTTCGGCGCGCAGGGACGCGATGCGGCGCGCGGTGTGGGCGAGGCCGGGCAGGCCCGCGATGTGGGTGATCCGGCGGTGGCCCAGCGCGTGGAGGTGGTCCAGGACCTCGGTCATGGCGCGGGCGTCGTCGGCCCACACCGAGGACACGCCGGGCTCTCCGGTGCCGCCGATCATGACGGCGGGCAGGGCGAGCTGGGCGAGCAGGGCGGGGCGCGGGTCGTGCGTGCGGGGGTCGACGACGAGGACGCCGTCCACGCGCCGTTCGGCCCACCAGCGGCGGTAGAGCGCGCATTCGGCGTCGATGTCCTCGACCACTTGGAACAGCAGGGCGGTCCGGTCGGCCGAGAGCACCTCTTGGATGCCGGAGACGAGCTGGAGGAAGAAGGACTCGACGCCGAGGGTGTGCGCGGGGCGGGCGAGGACCAGGCCGACCGCGCCGGAGCGTTCGCCGGACAGTGCGCGGGCGGCGCTGTTGGGCTGCCAGCCGAGCTCTTCGGCGACCCGGCGGATCCGGGCGCGGGTGGTGTCGGACACGCCCGGGCGGTCGTTGAGCGCGAAGGAGACGGCGCTCTCCGAGACCCCGGCCTGGCGGGCGATGTCCTTGATGGTGGGTCTGCGGGCCATGCCTGCCTCATCCCTCGGTGCGCGGACTGCGATGGGCGGACCATACGCCGAACCGCGCCGGCCGCGTCCGGAATGCGCTTCCCATTTCTGCACGGTCCTTGCGCGAATCCATTGCGGCGAGGTGACTAAAGCGCATTAGCTTACCCAGCTTGAGGCGCGTCCTGCCCGTCTGTCAACGGGACTGAAGCGCTTAAGTCCCCACCCTGAGGCCGTATTGACTCGCCCCATGGAACCCGGCAGGTTGTGGGCACCCGGTGAATTCCTCAGAACTCCAGGAACCCCTATGCGCGACGAACTGCGCTTCGGCGTGAATTACACCCCTGCCCGGGGCTGGTTCCACCACTGGCTGGACTTCGACCTCGACGAGGTCAGGGCCGATCTCGATTCGATCGCCGCGCTCGGGCTGGACCACGTCCGGGTGTTCGCGCTGTGGCCGGTTTTCCAGCCGAACCGCACCCTGATCCGGCCGCGCGCCGTCGAACAGCTCGTCGCGCTCGCCGACGCGGCCGCCGAGCGCGGGCTCGACGTCAACGTCGACGGACTGCAAGGGCACTTGTCGAGCTTCGATTTCCTGCCCGCCTGGACGAGGACCTGGCACCGGCGCAACATCTTCACCGACCCGGACGTGGTGGCCGGGCAGGAGGAGTACCTGCGCACGCTGGCCGGCGCCCTCGCCGACCGGCCGAACTTCCTGGGCATGACCGTCGGCAACGAGATCAACCAGTTCTCCGACTCCCCGCACCCCGACCCCGACCGGATCACGCGGGAGCAGGCTTCCCGCTGGCTGGAGCGGATGCTCGCGGCCTGCGAGGAGGGCGCCCCGGGCCGGTTCCACCTGCATGCCGAGTACGACGCCGCCTGGTACCAGGACGGTCACCCCTTCACCGTGGCGCAGGCGGCCCGGCTGGGCGCGGCGACCGCCGTGCACTCCTGGGTGTTCAACGGCACAGTGCAACGTCACGGTTCAACCGGCACCGCCACCGAGCACCACGCCGCCTACCTGATCGAGCTGTCCAAGGCCTGGGCACTGGACCCGCACCGCCCGGTGTGGCTCCAGGAGGTCGGGGCTCCCGCGCCGCTGATCCGGCCCGAGCACGCCGCGCGGTTCACCGAGGCCACCGTCGCGGGCGCCCTGGACTGCCCCGGCCTGTGGGGCATCACCTGGTGGTGCTCCCACGACGTGTCCCGGCAGCTCGCGGACTTCCCGGAGTTGGAATACGGCCTGGGCCTGCTCACCAACGACCGCCGGACCAAGCCCGCCGGCGCCGCCATCGCCCGGATCGCCGAGGCCTGGCGGGGCCGCCCGCACCGTCCTGCCGTACGGTCGACCGCGCTCGCCGTGGACGTCGGCGGGGCGCGGGAAGCCCCGCGCCGGTCGGTGTGCGCCCCGGGCGGCGTCTTCTTCGAAGCGTGGGCCGCGCTGACGGCCCGGGGGGTGCGCCCGGCGGTGGTCCTGGCCGAGCACGCCGAGGACCGGGCCCACCTGTCCGCGCGCGGCATCACCGAGGTGCTGCGCGTGCACGACGTCACCTGACATCCCCTCGTGAGGAGCCCCGCATGTCCGAGACCGGCAACGGCGTCGATCCTCGTACGCAGTCCCCCTCCCTACGGCCGACCCGGCGCGCGGTGCTGGCCGCCGGGGCCGGAGCCGCCGCCCTGCTGGGCGCACCCGCCCCGGCCCACGCCGCCGCCGCGCCCCGGCCCGGCCCGCAGACCCCCGCCGGCCTGGCGCCGTACGCCTCCTACTGGTTCCCGGACTCGCTGCCGAAGGGCGCCCCGGGCCCCGGGATCGTATGGCGCTCGCTCAAACAGTGGACCCCCGAGAGCGACCCGGACCTCGCGTACAACACCGCGACCGTGCCCCTCGCGCCGCGCTTCACCCCCGTGCCGCCGAACCGGGACGCCCGCAGCGGGCAGGCGCGGATCGCCTCGCTCGTCTCCTTCGGTCCCACCGCGCGGAACCCCTCCCAGGGCTCGCCGACCGCCGATTACTACGCGCTCACGCACTGGGCGTACATCGACGAACTGGTCTTCTGGGGCGGCTCCTCCGGCGAGGGCATCGTGCTCGCGCCGAACGCACCCGTGGTCGACGCCGCGCACCGCAACGGCGTGCGGGTGCTGGGCAACGTGTTCCTGCCGCCCGTCCCCTACGGCGGCGACCTCCAGTGGACGCGCGACCTGGTCCAGCGCGACGCCCTCGGCCGCTTCCCGATCGCGGACAAGCTCGTCGAGGTGGCGCGGACGTACGGCTTCGACGGCTGGTTCGTCAATGCCGAGACGGACGGCGCGGACAGTGGACTGGCGGCGCGCATGCGGGAGTTCCTGCGCGCCCTGCGGGCGGCGGGCGACCCGTACGGCCTGCGCATCACCTGGTACGACGCCATGAACGCCACCGGCAGGGTCGGCTGGCAGGGCGCCCTGAACGAGCTGAACCAGGAGTTCTTCGAGGACCGGGCCGGGAAGGTCGCGGACACGATGTTCGTGGACTTCCGCTGGACGCCTCGGACGCTGGCCGACTCCGGCGCTCTCGCACAGCGGATCGGGCGCGAGCGCCACGAGCTGTGGGCGGGCGTGGACGTGGAGTCCAGGGGCTGGGACTCCGCGGTCCGCTGGGACGCGATCATCCCGCGCGCACGCGACCATGTCGTCAGCTACGGCTTCTACCGGCCCGAGTGGACCCTGGGCCACCTCACGGACCGCTCCCCCGGCGCCTTCCACCGCGCCGACGACCGGTTCTGGACGGGCGAGTCCCTGGACCCGTCCCGGCCCGCGCCCGAGTCCGCCTGGCGGGCTCCCGCCACGGCCGTCGCCGACCGGTCGACCGTCACGGGGCTGCCGTTCGCCTGCTCCTTCAACACCGGGCACGGACAATGGTGGTTTGAAAATGGCAATGTCACAGGTGACAGTGCATGGAACCATCTCGCATTGCAGGATCGCCTGCCCGGTCGCCGCTGGGTCGTGGACACCGACGGCGAACGCCCCTCCGTCACCCTGGACTTCGCGGACGCCTGGCGCGGCGGCTCCAGCCTCCTCGTCGCGGGCGCCCTCACCGCCCCCACCACGGTCGCCCTGCACGCCACCCGGCTCCCCCTCACCCGCTCCACCGTGGCCGAACTCGTCCACTCCACCGGCGCTAGCCCGGTGAGCGTCGAGTTCGGGATCGCCACCCGCGAGGCGGCCGCCCCCGGCGAGGCGGTCCCGTACACCTGGCTGAAGGCGCACTCCCGGTCCACGAGCACCGCTGCCGGCCACGGCTGGCGGACCACCCGCGTCCCCCTCGCCCCGCTGGCCGGCAGGACCGCGTACGCACTGGCCGTACGGATCACCGCGCGCGGGAAGACGCCGGTGTCCTGGCGGCTCGGCGCCGTGACGATACGCGACACCGCCCACCAGCGGCGCCCTGCCCCGCCCGCCCGCCTGAAGGTCGACGCCTCGGCCCGGCACGACAGCGGCACGGCCGAGCTCCGCCTCTCGTGGGACCGGGCTCCCGGGCCCGTCCGGCACTACGAGTTGTACCGCCTCCTCCCGGACGGCGCCCGCCGCTTCCTCGGCGGCACCTGCGGCACCGCCCTCCACCTGCCCGCCGTCACCCGCGCCGGCCGGCAGGAGACGGCGGCCGCCTTCGAGCTGCGGGCCGTGGACGAGGTCTACGCCGTCTCCGCCCCCGCCCGCACCACGTTCGCCTGGTAGGAACTCCGGAGCTCAGGAGATCAAAGTTCAGGAGTTCAGAAGTTCAGGGATTCAGGGGTTCACGGGCTCTTCGGGTCGGTGCGCGGCACGGACACGGTCACCCGCAGCCCGTGCGGCGGGTTGGTCTCGTAGGAGATCGACCCGCCCCCCGCGGCGAGCAGCGCGCGGGAGATGGACAGGCCGAGCCCGGAGCCCTTGATGTTCTGGTGCCGGCCGCTGCGCCAGAAGCGGTCGCCGACGCGCAGCAGTTCCTCTTCGGTGAGGCCGGGACCCCGGTCGGCGACGACGACGAGCGCGCTGCGCCCGGCCGCGGACACCGAGACCTCGACCTCCTCCCCGGCGGGCGTGAACTTCAGCGCGTTGTCGATGACGGCGTCGAGCGCGCTGGACAGGGCGATCGGGTCGGCCCAGCCGGTGACGGCGGCCCGGCCCGTCTCGGTGATCCGTACGCCCTTCTCCTCGGCGTACGGGCGCCACGCGGCGACGCGTTCGGCGGTGAGCGCCCCGATGTCGGTGAGGCTGATCTCGGCGGAGGCGTGCTCGGCCAGCGCCAGGTCCAGCAGGTCGTCCAGGACCCGGGCCAGGCGCTTGCCCTCGGTGCGCACGGAAGCGATCTCCTCGTTTCCCTCGGGCAGTTCGAGGGCGAGCAGTTCGATGCGCAGGAGCAGCGCGGCGAGCGGGTTGCGCAGCTGGTGGGAGGCGTCCGCGACGAACGCCCGCTGCTGCTCCAGTACCTCTTCGACGTTGTCGGCCATCTCGTTGAACGAGCGGGCCAGGCGTCTGAGTTCCGGCGGCCCGCCGGCGGCCGCGACGCGCGAGTTCATCCGCCCGGTCGCGATGCCGTGGGCGGCCGCGTCCAGGGTCCGTACGGGTTTCAGGACCCAGCTGGTGAGCCGCAGGGCGGCACCGAAGGCGACCAGCATGGCCGCGGCGAGCCCGGCCGCGGTGTAGAGCCAGCCCTTCAGGATGCGGCCGCGCATGAGGTCGGTGGGTGATTCGGTGGCGACGACGGCGACGACGTCCCCGTCGAGCACGACCGGGGAGGCGACGAGCAGTCGGCCGTCGGTCTGCCACGGCCACACCTGCGCGGGGTCGTGACTGCGCCGCCCGGCCAGGGCCTCCGCGAAGGCCAGGCGGTCCGGCCCGGACTCGGGAAGCTGCCACCATCCGGGAGCGCGGACCATGGCGTTGTCGTCGCGGTAGAAGATGCCGACGCGGATGCCGTACGTCTCCTGGTAGCGGGCGAGTTCGAGCTGGAGGGTGTCGCGGCGTTCGTCGGCGCCGGTGGAGCCGGATCCCTCGGCGTCGACGACGAACTGGGCGAGGGCGGCGAAGCGGGCGCTGTCGTCGATCCGGTCGACCACCACCCGCTGCTGCTGTCCGGCGGCCAGGCTGACCGCGAGCGGGATGCCGAGCGCGAGCAGCACGCCCGCCATGAGGACGACGAGGAGGGGGAGCAGCCGGGCGCGCACGGCGGGTCCGCTAGGGCGCGGGCGGGGTGACGAGCCGGTAGCCCACCCCGCGGACGGTCTCGATGAGGGCGGGCAGGCCGAGCTTGGAACGCAGCGAGGCCACGTGTACTTCGAGGGTGCGCCCGGTGCCTTCCCAGCTGGTGCGCCAGACCTCGCTGATGATCTGCTCGCGGCGGAAGACGACGCCGGGGCGCTGCGCGAGCAGGGCCAGCAGATCGAATTCCTTGCGGGTGAGCGGTACGTCCAGGCCGTTGACGCTGACCCGGCGGGTGGGCAGTTCGATGCCGACCGGGCCGAGGCGGACCAGGGCAGGCGATCCGGTCCCGGTGGCGGCGGCCTCCTCGGAGGCGCCGGTGCGCCGGGCGACGGCGTGGATGCGGGCGAGGAGTTCGCCGGTGTCGTAGGGCTTGACCACGTAGTCGTCGGCGCCCATGTTCAGGCCGTGGATGCGCGAGCGTACGTCGGCCCGCGCGGTCACCATGATCACGGGCGTGGCGGTGCGCTTGCGGATCTTGCCGCAGACCTCGTAGCCGTCCTGGTCGGGCAGGCCGAGGTCGAGCAAGATCACCCCGTAGGGAGAAACGCAGGGCGGGGCTCCGGCGGGCAGCAGCGCCTGGAGGGCCTCCTCGCCGCTGCGGGCGTGGGTGACCTGGAAGCCGTGCCGGGCGAGGATCGCGGACAGGGCGGCGGCGACGTGGTCGTCGTCCTCGACGAGCAGCAGTCTCACGGTCGGCCCCCTCTCCTCTTCGTCCTCGCGGGTTTCCGTACGGATGGCACACCCTGCCAGATGGCCACCCTGCATCCATGCCGATGCGCAGGCCCACGTCAAGAGGGTTTCGGCCCTGCGCGGCTTCCGTTATGCACCCGGTACGAGTACAACGGAAGGCGCCGACGGCCCGCGCACGGAGGGTATCCGGATGAGGCCGGATCGTTATCCTCAATTCTCCCTCAGATGTGGTGACGATGTGCGCATCTCGTCACTACTGTCCTCCCAACCGACGGAGGACGGAGCAAGAGGCCGATGAGCGGAGTATCAGTGACCAAGGACGTGCAGGACGCGGCCGGTGCCGCGGACGGCCTGGTCGTACTGAGCAACGTCAACAAGCACTTCGGCGCGCTGCACGTGCTTCAGGACATCGATCTGAGCATTGCCCGCGGTGAGGTCGTCGTGGTGATCGGTCCCTCGGGATCGGGCAAGTCCACGCTGTGCCGGACCATCAACCGCCTGGAGACGATCGACTCGGGCACCATCACGCTCGACGGGAAGCCGCTGCCGGCCGAGGGCAAGGAACTCGCCCGGCTGCGCGCCGACGTGGGCATGGTCTTCCAGTCGTTCAACCTCTTCGCGCACAAGACGGTGCTCCAGAACGTCATGCTGGGCCAGCTCAAGGTCCGCAAGGCGGACCAGGCCGCCGCCCTGGAGAAGGCGAAGTCGCTGCTGGACCGGGTGGGCGTCGGCTCGCAGGCCGACAAGTACCCGGCACAGCTCTCGGGAGGCCAGCAGCAGCGCGTGGCGATCGCCCGCGCGCTGGCGATGGACCCGAAGGTCATGCTGTTCGACGAGCCGACCTCGGCGCTCGACCCGGAGAT